>VXXH01000178.1 GCA_009835515.1 Candidatus Poribacteria bacterium | reverse complement strand
TCATAGCCCAAAAATACCCCCCCTTCTAACTGGGGGATCGAAAAATCCAAAGGAACAGGCGAACCCGCAAGATCATAAAAGAGGGAATGCGCCGAGTGGACAAAGCAAAAATGGAGAGAGCAAAAAATGAACTGGTCACCAGATACTTCAACCGCGCATACTTTCAGTAGAAACTCGCTCATGGTCGGTGTAAAAGAGATGATAAAAAACGACCAGCTCCGCTACACGTCCATCACAAAACGCTATTATGGAGAAGTCAGCGGATTCGGCGGTGTTACCATCTACACCTTCAGATGGCATTTCAGTAAAGAGCACCCCCACGGTATACACAACGAAGTTTGGATTCGCCCTTACGCCGACACCGGAAGAATGGATGATTTGGAAATCCAACTTCCCATCCCAATAAAAGAATCTATCGAGATTTACAAAGACTGGTGCGAAAACAGAGATCACAGTCTTGATGCCGATCACCAAGCAAACCTCGAAAATCTACAAGGACGGCTGACAATCGCAGCAATAAACCACGCATTAAAAAAGGAGAAAAAATGTACACACTCACCTACCAATCCCTCGTAATCAAGTTCACAAAGCCCAAAGCACTCGGAAACAGAATCCGAGACCTTATCGAGAAAGGTGTCGAAAGCATAACCTTAACACCGCGCGGCATCGAATATACAACCGGACGGCGACTCCTACTTATCGGCAATATCGGGTATCGGCATCACAGCGAGGAATACCCTGAAGGCGTTACCGCTACTGGACAGCATTCCGTTGAAGTAAACACCCACAAAATGCTCAAGTTTCTCGGCTCAGATCCAAAACCCTCGCCACAGGAGCCAGAGCCGGTCCGCCGTCGCTGGATAACACCCGAACAGTACGAAAAACAGAAAGCTCTAAATCCAACAATTAGCACAATTTTACTCTAAAGGAGACCCATGGAATACACAGTCGAATTCTACAAGTCCAATGTCAATGACGGACGCACAATAATCCATGAAACCACTCTTTGCGAAACCGACGAGACAAAACTCAAACGCGAAGTTACCAAGATCGCAAAGACACTCGAACCGTTTGCCCAGTTACAAAAAGAATGCCCCGTCAGTTGGGACACCTACGGTTACGATCACTCTGGGAGCTACGGCAAGCGGTGGACACCCTACACACCCAATTTCCCATTCGGCGAAAAATGGGGTGATAACAATTACACCTACAGCATCAGCGTCAGCCGAACCTCCAGTAAATTCAAAACGGCAGAGAAAAAAGTCTACGATGCTGGATACAATCTGAAAAAAGGACACGAGGCTCTGACGAACAACAACCACGCCTTCAACCCGGACATCTCCAAAATCGACCCGGAAATCGCAGAGATCATTGGCGTTGACTTGCCGAAACACTACGAGGCTTTGATCGACCTTACCAATGCCGTCGAAAAACGACTCAAAGCAAAAGTCGATGAATTCAACAGTCGAGAGTAAATCATACACGTAGGGGTGGTATTGCCAATGCTACCCCTACCTTCCATAAAGGACAATCCGAATGAAAGAATTCACAGCAACCGTAACCCGATACCACGAAATGTTTGCCAACCTTCTCGACGGTTACTCAACCGGGTCTACCCATAACGCGCTTGCTCTCGCTATAAAAGACGCAACCGGTTCCCATGACATTGAAGCACTTCTAAATTGGGTTGAAGTTGACGGTGAGAAATACATACCTGTCGATGATGCCAATCTTGAAAAGGTCTTTAATCTCGAAGACATCACTGACCCAATCGAAATCACATTTAAGCACGAACCCAAAGAGCCACTTCCAGAAGGTGCTAAAGTCCAAGTTGTCTACATCGGTGCCCAATTGGTAGATATTGAAATGGCACAACATCCCACTGACGGCTTACGACGTGTAAAAGTTCTCAAATACCTCGGCGGAAATAAACGCGGGGGACAATACCTCGCAATCTTCTACCACGACTGTCTCATCACCAAAATTGATAGGTGGGAAAAGCACGGTGTTTTCTCACACAACGTCCGAGAAATCGATAAAAAAGGAGGCATAAATCGATGAAAGCAACAATCCATTACGATAACGGCAATACCGCCCCAGTAACCGCCAAAATGTATACCGGCGGACTACACTACATCGAGTTCCGATACAACGGAGAAACCTACGTCTTAGGTCACACAAAACTCGCTGAACATGGTATAATCCAAGTAACAAAAGACTCCAACGGAAAAACGTTATGGTCGCTGAATTAGGGGGTGATACATGCTAACTGAATTCAAACTCGAACACATCGAGGAAACCAAACGTCTCAACTCCAGTTACGAAGGTAATCCCGATTGGAAAAATAAAATCATAGAGATTCAAAACCGGTTTTCAGAGATCATTGATACACTCAGACGCGTTATTCCCGGATACTCCAGATACACTGAAGACTTCGGATGCCACGAATGGACACCCTTCTGGATAGCCGTTGTCGAAGTCCAAGATCAATTCAATCTGGACGGTGATAATTCAGAAACCGAGTATAAAATCAATCACGAGACACTCGAAATCACACTCGCGGAGGAATAGCATGCCGAGCAAAAACATTCAGAGAGCACGCAAATTCATAGCGAAAGCTGAAGAAATCCGTCCCAAAAACGACAGAGAACGGTTCAGACGCTCAGAATGCCTCAAGCATGCGATCCTCGCACTTCAACACGAAGTAAGAAAGGAAAACTCATGATTTTAGTCGAGATTCTCAACAAACTCACCAATCGACAAACCGGGATATTCATGGTCTGCGGCGAGCATCTCGCAGAACTCAAAGCCACCCACATCCCAGACATTTTCAATTTCCGGTATCTCACCCGTGGCTTCCAGGGTGAGTGCCAGATGTGTGCGAAAGGCGAAACCACTCCGATCAGTTTCGATCGCACACCCGAGAACTTCGACCTTTTCGTAACTTTCGAGAATGACGAAGGCGAAGGTGGCTGGTCTGCGTCCGGACGCATCGGGCATCTCGATTACATCACCGATAACCAAGGCAACATCTACAACACCCAAGAGGCGTTATACAGCCGCGGGGTCCGCAAAATCTACATCGAGGCTGGATTTGAACTCCACCTTGATGAATAAGGAGCTATTCCCATGGATATTTTCCACAAACCCTACTTTAAATATAGCCTCATAGACTCTCTCCTTGTCTTGGGGCTATGCATCATCGGGCTATTCGCCTTCTATGGCATCAAACTCGCAGTTTTAGGTATAAAACTCTACTTCAAAAACAAAGGAAATCGAAAATGAGCCAACAGACCGTCAACATCACCCCACTGCCACAGCGAATCGATACCATGATCGCCTTCTATGAGTCATTAAACGATGTCGGCAAAGCCCAATTCATTCTGACAATCCAAGAGGAAGACCGTCAACCGTTCCTCGATGCTTATGAGGAACACTACAATCGGGTAGGAGAATCAAAAGCAGCATGACATACTTAGACCTCACAGACCCCAACATAAACCTCCACGGCACAACCGGTAACATCACACAAGAAGACATCAACGAAGGGGTACGATGCGATCACGAAACCTGTGCCCTTGCTAAAGCTGTTGAAAGGATGCTTCCCGGTTACACGATCTTCGTCGATGATTACATTGCCGTCAACGACACAAAAGGCGAAATTGTCTGCGAAATGGCAATCACCAACCAACTCTTAGAGTGGATAGACGATTTCGATAACAAAAGACCCGTCCAGCCTGTTCCCCTCGTAATCTACAAAAGCACTGTAGGTGTAAACAAATGGATACTCTGCATGGGAGAAGATGACCATGACCGAGACCCAGTTTAAAAGACAACACGAAATCGCCCGGAACATTATCAAAGATCGGTGGTTCGGTGAATCCTTCGACAAAATAGCCCGAAAGCTGAACATACCACTCACCGAGATTCGACAACTCCGAACAACAGAACCTTACCAGCAACAAGTGTGGGCAGAATATGGCAGAAGCCCTCACATTTTCAATCAGCATAAAAGACGCGAGTGCTGCGTCCGGCATATTTCATTTTTCTTTGGTATCTCAACCGAGAAAGCCAGCGCGGTACTCGGCACCGATTGGAAACCACCAGAACCGACGCAACTCCAAATGAATTTCTGAAAGGAGTCCGAAATGTTTGAATTCTACCACGTCTATAAAGGCGAATACAACACCGACACAGACGCAGCTCTCAGTAAAGAAAACATCGAAAAACTCCGAGATCTCATGCAGAACATCAAAACGGATAACCTCAACGACGCATCACTCATTGTCGAGATCGAGCAAGCCTGCGAGGATGCGCTCACCGAGATTTTCGATGAAGAATAAGGGGTGTCAAGATGCTGATAACCATCGCATATAACCCACATACACAGGAATGGCAACACGCCAGAGTTGTCCATATCCGATACTTCTTATGACCGCCTTACCTAAGTTTGGTCCTAAACTTTGAGCTATCATGAGAAAGCCTTATGATCACCCGATACCGAGAACAAACTATGATGCCCCATTATTTATCGCATGGCGTGAAATCGAAAAAAGACACGCCCAAGCAAAAACAGACGGCATCCGCAAAGTAAAACGAAACAAAAACCGCTATTTCAAAAACTATCTAATTATTCCGAAAAGGAGAATGAAAATGCGATTCTTTGAATACGACGGCCAAGTTGTAAACCTCAGCCATATCACCAACTTCAGTTGCCATAAAAAGCACATTCCCCACCAAGGCGAAGATGAAGATTTCACACTCATTGCCGAACTTGATTATTCAAACGGATTTTGGGAAAAAGAAGAAGTCAGCATGAATCCTCGCATCGAGTTAGGCACATTCAACACCCAAAGCGAGGGACTTCAGGTTGCCCGCGACATCGTTGCCGGAAAATACGATCTGCCGACCGTCGGTGCCGAAACACCCACCTTAGAGGCAGAAACAGCCGAGACACCACCGGTAGAAACCACCGATGCGCCACCAGTAGAAACTACAACCGAGTCCGCTGAGGAACAGTCCGAGGAACAGACCCAAGAACAACCGGAAGACCAAGAACTCAAGGAAAAAACCGCCCAAAGCGCACGTGATCTGTTCAAACACCAGCAAACTAAAACCGTTGCTGCTGAACTCAACGTTGACATAGTAAAAATCCACGGAGAGGCACAACGGCTCTGGGGCGATTCCGACGATTGGAATACGGAAAAATGGCAGAACTACATCACAGCCATCGCTGATTTCCACCAGCGAAAAGGTGTCCTATACGATAAACTCAAACCGAGAACAGGAAGCGAAACGACACAAGCTGCCTAAAACCTAAAAGGCTTATGGGTTGGATGCAATTTTTATGCGTTCTATTGCGTAATGAGTTGAGCATCGCTCCTCTCCAACCCTCCTAAAAACAAAGGAGACCAAAATGAAACAAGGTTGGGGACGTAAATTTGAAGTAAAGCCCTATGGCACGAGTTACACACACGAGGCTTTATTATGGCTCGGAACCTTCTATAGTTACCCCTACGGATTACCCGCAATCGGCTGGTATAGAGCGAGCCAATCTCTTTCATAACTCCTACTGCGCGGTGCCCCAAAGCATAGCGCACAACACCATATAGGGAAAAAGCCCATGGAAATCACCAAAGAATGTGAAGAAATACTGAGACTGTTCAAGAAAAAAGAAAAAGTGTGGTGGCACCATATAATTCGAGATATAGACATACCCACATACAAAATTGTCGAGGCATTCATCACACTATTTGAAGCAGACCTTATCCAAGCCCGAGTCGTCGGAATAGAAAAAACATACGACTCCAATGCTTATACAGACGGAATCACACACTCCCACGAATATAGCCTTACCGAAAAAGGGAAAGCTACATGAAAGTCGAAACACAAACGTTTGAGGAAATGGCAAACGAGACCTATCAACGCCACAAGAACGGTGAAACTATCCGAGATCCGCATATCAGCATCTATTTCCTACAGCAGTTTCACACCATAGGCGATCTGAAAGCCGGTAGACCCAAAGTCTCAATTATCCATTGCCCATCAGACGATGAATCCTTATTTCTCAGAACACCACCAAAAGGAGAAAACCGACATGACATACGTTCCTGGTTTGATTGCATTCCTATACGAAACAGCAAAAGACCTTGAAGAACAATTCCTCGTTGACAAGATCGAGAGGAACCCGGAAGGGAAACTCACTTACGTCCAATATAGAGAACCCCTTAGCGAGACCGCCGAACCTGAGCATCTTCAAGAAATTGATGCTGCTATCCGCCGCGCACTAAAACTCGGTTGGGATCCAAATGACGAAGATGATAAAGTTTGCCAATACTCCATTTTCCTTTGGAGCTCAGTTGAATTCTCTTACCTACACCGCCGTGCCGACGAAATCCTACGAAAGCTTCTCAAAGAAACAGAACACAAAGGAGAACTCCCATGAGCAAACTCACCATGTTTTACGGTATTCACGGATTCTTTGGAAACGCACTTTCTGACGCAGTACAACTCATCGGACATACAGAAATAGAATCCGAAGAAACAATCAAAGAAGAATCAATTGCATTTGTCAAAGAAAAAACAGAATGGGATCCTGACACATGGGACGAATGGCATCCAGAAGGAATAGCCGACGGTAGAACGCAATCAGCCAAATTTTCAGAAACAATAAAAGGGAGATCACCTGAATGCCCCAAACTCCAAAACTATAGGCAATTCATTCTGATCATCCTCGACGACCCTAAAAACACTATTGACGAACTCATCGAAGCATGCTCACGAAATTTCCCAATAATCATATAGAAAGGAATCCCTCATGAAAAACGAAATCCAGACTGGAGATAACGTTGTCTACAGCAACGTTTACGGTTCCTGGAGCTGTAAAGTCGTTGAAGTCATCGACGAGATCACATACAAACTCCGAGATGTATTCGGACAAACTCACATTGCTTTACACCAGCCGAACAACTCTCGAAAAGACACCGTAACCAAATTTGAAAAGGGCAGTCTATTCATGGCTTTGAGGTAGCACAATGGCAATCCAATTCCTATGGTGGTGTCGGAAATACCAGTTCACACGCAAAGAAAAACGGTGGTTCCTCAACCACGCAAAAGACTTTTACCCAGTACTACAAAGGAAACAAACCACATGAAACTCAACAGATTTGACGAAGTGGTACCAAGAGGCTATGCACGTGTAGCATTACAGTGTTGTGATAACGGATCATGGCGATCCCCAGTACAACAGATGCGATCCGCTCTTGCTAACGCAAAACGGGCACCGAAATCAGGGTGGATTTATGCGAGTGCCTTCTTTGAATTCACACCCCCTTACATTAGTTTCAATCCACCAGGGTAGCCCATAAGGAGAACGATGGAATTCAAACGAAAGAAAATAACCTTCAAAAACAAGCCAACAGTAGCCTATGCTGTTGTTGGCTTAGATCCCACAGTATTCCGGGGACTGAAAATCATCGTCATCAAAGATAAAATCAGCGGGTGGTATGCCTACGAAGCGACGACACAGATCACCGTCACTCCCACAAGTTGGAACGGCGGATTCTCTAACGCAACCCGAGCTGGCATCATCCAAATCGTAGCCAACAAACTCCGAGAACTCCCCGAAGAAAGTTGGGAAATCATTCAAAAGAAAATACGCTATCAACTAAAAGGATCACCTAATGGATAAAAGCTTTAGACTTCCCGCGAGAAAAACATGCGCTTGGCATGATTGCAATCACGAAACAACACCGAGGGACGAGGCATCAATCCCATTTCAAGGGAACACCTTACTACTCTCACTTTGCCCATCCTGTCTCGAACACCTAAAAACACAAACTCCCACAGACACATTGAGTTTCCAGTCCTTTTCAGGTAACGGATACCGGTATGTCGAATCAATCTATCCAACAAAGGAGAAACATGAGCAACTCCAACTTCAATGTGGGTGATGCCGTAAAAGTCTACGGTTCCGGCCACTACAGCGAATACTACATCATCGGTAGGATCATTCACATAGACTATAAGAAAGGTGGAAACGAATACGGAGTTCTTTACTATGCGAGGAATAAAACACCTCTCCAAGACCTTCTCACCGTCCAAGCATCAGAACATCAAATCAGGAAAATGCCTGTAGAAAATCCACCGTGCTGTCCCTCCCATGGATTCGTCATGGATTACGTTGATGAGATAGCCGAAAATGAAAGATAGAACCGTATTAGATGATCTCCAAGATGAATACACCCGAATTTGGAAACAGGTAAAAACCGCCTACAAAAAACTCGGATTCCCCTACACAGCCGACCACTGTTGGAACATATCACTCCTGGAATACGCAGTCCGTGAACGTTACAACATCCGTCTCTGGGGGAAAGAGATCGGCAACAACAGCCCTTGCGAACATAATCAACACAAAGAACCATACAAAATCCATTCAATAACAATCTATGGAAATTGTTTCAATTTCGATTGCTCCGTCAAAGGTTACAAGGAACAAGTTGAAGAGATAAAAAAAGTTCTCACAGACCTTCAACGGCCCGCAGAATGGGTTATCGACATTCTTGAACGTGACTACCAAAGCTCATACAAAGGCACCTACCCTGAAAAACCAGCAGGGCTAAAAACACCCATACAGCTAACTATTAAGGATATACTACCATGAGAGGACACTGGCGAGGAAAACCGCCACGAACAGGTTTTTGGTATCCGGGCAGACTCGAAGCTGAAACCACTTGCGATCTATTCGACCCACACCGGTTCAAAGTACCCGGATGCAGTGTAGACTACATCCGCGGAAGACAATATGAGGAATACATCGAACACAGTAAAAGATCGAAACGCTGGAAAACACTCGCACGCAGATGGGTTAACCTCCTAAACACATAGACGCAAACACCACAAAAAGAAAGGAGCCTCGGAATTATCCGGGGTTCCTTTCTTTTATCACCGCTTCGCCACCTACTTATGCGGACTTATGCGTGCGGGTACACACGCAACGCCACGCAACGCAGACGGCTACGCTACGACGCGGGCTTCACATCTGCACGCAACGCCTCACAGGTGAGTACACCCACAGGCTTATGCGGCAGATGCTTGCCCGCTTGAACCACCAGACACACCCCCCGATAGATAAGCAGACACATAACAACCTTTCTCTCCTAACTACCACACCCCACAACCAGGGCTTTCTATTTTTTTGAGATAGTCGATTTGCCCAGATACAACCTCTTTCCCCCCTACCACACGCAAGCGAGCGGTAGGGGGAAAAGAGAACGTATCTATTTTTTTTTATTATTAGGAGTTTGTTATGTTTGAAACTTTTGCGAATTTATCAGCGGACACGTGTGATGACGTGATCCAGCACTTGAACTCTCTCAGTGGAAATCTCCGTCCGGACGTAAGCAATTACGCCAATGGTCGGATGCGCATGTGGATCGAAACCGAGTATCCACTGTCTCCGAAACACCAGCGTTTTCAGCCCGGTATCAGGGACGAGCGTCTCTGGGGTTGGATTCACCGGATATGGGAACAGTCGCAGTTAGCGGGAACTCCCGAAGCAGCACTCGCCATTTACGGTAAAGTGCCCATCGAGTTCCACCCGGACTCACCGTCTGCCGCGCCTGAAGCGATTCAGGTCAACCTCGGCGGGACAAGGTTCATTCACGACACTGTAGTTGCCACCAACGCCAATCGGAACGGTCGCATTTACACCCCGACTGCACCGATTGAACACACGCTCGATAAAGGGGAAGTCACACGCTTCAACTGCAAGCACGTGCACGCCACCTCTGATCCGAAACCTGACCGCTGGTCGATAATCGTCTGGCGCATCAGCAATTACCAGCGTCAAGCATACCAGCAGTTCATGGCACAGCGCAAGCGATAACCGAAACGCCAGTGGGGAGCGTGTAATCCCCACATTACTCTCTATACAAGGAATATCTCATGGTCATCAATAAGGTCAAAGGCACCGCCCAGTTAGTTTTCGCAAATGATAGGGTTAGACTCGCAGTTATCAACGCCGTCGGTCGAGTCTCCTATGCCGCTTACGTTCACCGAACAAAAACAACTCATCAGTTCGAGTCTGCTGATGCAATGCAGGATTTCGCCGAGCAGATGGGTCTCATACCCGCCAACGAACCTGTCTCCGTCGAGCAGTTCAAACAGCGATTGATGCCGTTTCTACTTCGGATGTTCCAAGAGCGTTGCAAGCCCGGCGATTCGCTCAAAAAGGTCGATACGAAAATCTTGAAAAAGATGCACCGGAAGTTTGGCAGTGGCGATTTGATGTGGGAATCCACATGCCCCGAGCTTGACGCAGAGGCACAGTTTCTATTCCCCCACGGTATCAGGCTTTGGGATGACGCACCTAACCAGATACCAGGTGCCGAACCTGTAAGCGGTATTGAATTCCACAAGCCCGCAAACGGCTGGACTTACGAGCATGTTGATATGGCTATCGCCGAGATCGTCAAGGGCTATGGAGGCGACTGCACAATCACCATCCACGACTACGCGATTTAGTGAGCAGTATGGCAACCTCTTTTCCCCCCTCTACACGCAAGCGAGCAG
>VXXH01000728.1 GCA_009835515.1 Candidatus Poribacteria bacterium | reverse complement strand
ATACCACATTTTTTGCCGATTTGCAAAAATATTTTCAGCGAAAAATTCCCTCTGAATTTTGGAGTTTCGATTCCGATTTTTCCGGTATCTATACCGTCAATGTAACGGCACGCGAACTCGGTGAACCCCAACCCGGAACAACGATGCTCCACCGACCTGCCGGTCCACCGGCTACTATGATTAGCAGCTCCGCTTCCGAGTATCGTTGGGTCGTGTCGGCGATATAGCGACGGATGTCAGCTTTGCTGAAGCCGTCCTCGGAAATTGTCTTTGCGTGTTCAACACCGATGACGAGGAGCGTTTCACCGCTGCTGTTGCCGGGGGCGGCGATGTTCTCGGAGATCGTGTTGAGGATACCTTCAGCGGTATTACTTCCGTGGTCGTTGACGGTTTGCGGACCCGCGGCGGCGAAAACCGTGACAGTGCTGTCGTCGTCTCGGAATCCACGGTCAACATGCATAGCACTCCAAGGACTTGCCTCCTCTTTTTCAGCGATGCAGCACGTGTATTTTCCTGCATGTCCAAACGCTGCACGATCGAGTTCACCGGGCAACGCGCCGCCGATATTTGTACAAATGAGACGCAACGCCCGTCCGATAGTTGCGTTTGCCCGCCACCCTTGACCGAAGAGGTTGAACCCATCGTTGATTTCTAACTGCTTTCGGATGGGGCCGTTTACAACGAGCATCGGTCCAACATGGGAGGTCGTGACTTGGACACCGTGGAGGTTGAACTGCTCGGAAGTCATCGCCTCTACTGCGGTGAGGATAAGCGGTAGGTATGCTGGTTTACACCCTGCCATGACAGCGTTAATTGCGACCTTTTCGACTGTGGCTCTGCCCCATTTCGGTGGGACGGCAGCGATAAGTTCGTCTGGGTCCCGGTCTGTTCCGCTGAGCATGCGTTCAACGCGTTCAGGGGTCGGTGGAACGACGGGGAGTCCATCCGTCCATCCGTTCTCATAGCAGGTTTCAATGAGGTCCTCAGTTTCGTCAATTGCCAGTTGTGTAGAATGCCATTCTTGTGCCATAGATTTCCCTTTCTATCAGGAGGTATCCAGTTATCAGTTGTCAGCAATCAGTAAGATACGGATCAGTGAAACCGAATGTCCTGCTTTTGAATACGATTAATTTTGGATATGTCCGTTGAGATATGTTATCATATTAACATGGATTTTTTGCGTTTGCAAGATACAATTTAGAATATTCAGTTGTCTGCTTCTGGTTGTCAGAACTGCTATACCGTGGCAGACACCCGCTAAATAAAGGAATAAAATGGGAACTATTAAATTTCAAAACATCATTGCCGCGAGACAGGTCGTGGCGCGGTATTTAAAATCTACACCACTGACTCACTACCCAGAATTGTCCGAGCGACTCGGATTTCAAGCATACATCAAACACGAAAACCATAACCCTACAGGCAGCTTTAAAGTCCGCGGTGGTCTGAATTTCATGCACCATCTGCCACAAACCCAACGCGAAAAGGGCGTAATTACAGCGACGCGTGGAAATCATGGGCAGTCTATCGCTTACGCCTCGGCACAGTTTGGTGTCAAGACTACCGTCGTTGTACCACATGGGAATAACCCTGAAAAGAATAGTGCGATGCAAGCGTTCGGAGCAGAACTCATCGAACACGGTAAAGATTTTGACGAGGCACTTGCTTTGTGTGAAAAACTCCAAGTTGAACGCGGGCTTTACTATGTTCACCCTTGCATGGAACCAGCACTCTTCCACGGTGTCGGCACCTATTCGCTTGAGATTTTTGAAAGTCTACCGAATGTGGACGCGATTATCGTGCCGATCGGTGGTGGAAGCGGTTCTTGCGGTGCTATTACCGTTGCCAAGGCGATCAATCCGAAGGTCAAGGTCATCGGTGTACAAGCGGAAAATGCCCCCGCTATCTATCGCTCATGGCAAGCAGGGCAACGTATGGAGACGGATTCTTGCGATACAATCGCAGATGGACTCGCGACGCGTGTGCCTTTCTCAATACCGTTTTCCATTATCAAAAAAGGTATTCACGACATGGTGCTGCTCAGCGAGGCGGAAATTGCAGAGGGTATCCGTTCGGCATTACGGTGGACGCACAACTTGGCGGAAGGCGCAGGTGCTGCACCACTTGCAGCCGCACATAAACTCACAGACAGATTAGCAGGGAAAAACGTCGTGATGGTCATGAGCGGTGCGAATCTGGACACAGAAACGCTCAAGAAAGTGCTTGCCTACCAGTTGTGAATCACGTAGACAGGGGCAGACCCTTCAACCAATTGGAGGGCTGCCCATTCCGCACCTTCCACGAACTCGTTGCGGAGTGCGTTTGTTAGGTCGGGGTGGATATGTAGCGATGTCAAATCCCAACGCAAATTTTCGCTCTTTGCCACAATGACGTTTGGGACTTCAGCGATAAGCGAGACGCGTTGCAACTCACTATTTTTGCGGGTTAATCGGACGGTTGATAAGACATAGTGAATCGTCTGTTTCGGGTCTCGCATTTCGGCACTGTAATGTTCGTCTGTAGACACTCGGTAATGTCCGAAACGCATCAGTTTTAGGTTACCAAGAAACTGATCTGTTTCATACCCTTCCGGGCGCGGTAAACCCCCATAAATAATAATATGTCGGCATCCGTATTCTTCCAAGGCATAGTCCACAGCAAGCTGGCCGTCGGTATAGTCTTTGTCCGTTTGTCCAATCCATTCCTGAACAATCTGTTTTGCTTGTGGGAGGGATTTGTAACCCTGACCAGCAACCGAATCCATGTCTCCAATGAGAATATCTGGGACAAGCGGCGTGTCTACACCCCGATTTAATTCTTCAAATATACAGATTCCGCCATCGGCACAGATAAGCGGTAAACGGTCTTCCACCGCGGTTACAATCTCTTGACGGTAAAAATCGAGATGCCGTGTGTCATAATAGCCGTTGAGAAAGATGAGTGCCGATTTCATTTTTTTAATTTCCTTACGGTTCGGTAAGGTGGATATTGTATGACGGAAGCAGTTGACAAGGATGATAGGAACGTTTAACGCGTTTTAGATTTTCTAACCCTGAATCGTCCATGGCGTTAATCCATCTGTAAGTACCGATCAATTCTTTACAGAATTCGCGGTAAATAAACTGTGCCAATCCCTTTGTGCCGAGGTCGGTAATCTCAAATAGCACGCAGAACGTCTCCGCGTTTAGTGGATAGCCGAAGGTATAGCTTCTAATTTCCCCATCAATACGGACAACCCTACCAAGAAGTCCGAGCGCATCCGCGTGTGAAATCCCAATTCGGTGCGCCGACTGTGAATCGTCGAGCATCGCATTATAGATCAGATCGTCGGACTTTGCCGACCGCATCTCGCGCCATCTATTGTAAAGCACGAGACACGCATCCTGATCCGCTGCGGTATACGGACGCAACTTTGCTGACGGATATTTCGCTACGAAGCCGTTGTATGCATGGCGTTGTTGCTTATAGCGATCCCCTCGCAGCCCTGCAAGTGTATCCGTTTCGTAGAGATATTCCGTCTCTTTCAAGGTAGCACGAAACCCATTCTTTTCAAAGAAAACAATCATCTTTTGTGGCACATTTTCGATGCGAGCGATGTGCCGGTTCCGATTGAATTTTAACATGAAGTGGTATGCTTGGCAAATAACATTTAGGTAGGTAGGGTTTCCGATCTCACACGGCATCGGCAAGATCGGCATGAAGTAGTCATCACCCTGCTTTGCGAAAATGCATAAGTGATCCGCCAGCAGTGTCCAATAAAACTGAAAATGTTCTCGCCAGACATAGAGCGGCGAGAAGGCATAGTGAGACAGGCGCGTACAGCTCCGATGCGCGTGTGCGTCAAAAATCGGTTTGTCGTTAAGTGTAAGTGGTTGAAGTTGCATCTGTTAGTTTTTCTCAAACATCGCGACAAGGAGATCGCTTCTACCGAGTTTATGCACGATCGTCACAGTCTCTTGATAGCCACCGATGAGGCTCCAGTTCGCTGTAATTTGTGCGGTAACCTCTTCGGATTCAACGTAATCAATGACATTGCGGATCTGTTGCTGGAATGTTTCCGTTTCGAGGTGTTCCTCACCGAACGGGCAGAGCGTATCCACGCCGAGTACTACCTCACTTCCATCTTCGCTGAACATGAGCGCGAACGGATAGAGTTGGCAATCAAGCGGACGGATTAAGTAGATCGTGCAATGGTTTGTCTCTGGTTCAAAGAAAGGGCAGATATAGAAATCGTTGTGACGTTTGAGTTGGATTTGCGCGCTTGCACCGTCTGCCTGCGGACGAAACAGTGTTGGGTCGGCACCATGTGCTACGGCGTTCTCTTGCTCCATTTCGGTGAAGATAGGTGCAAGCGGACTATCCGTCTCTAAGAACCTGCAACAGACATCACACGAGAAGCAGACCTCGGAGGGGATAATTTGGTAGAGTTTGGGGGCCGTAGGGGTAGGTGTCTCCATCATGTATCCAATGCGCGTGTTGAACCTCAGAATAGAAGATTCCGCTGCCCGACTATGATGCCAAGGTTTTCCCGATTGCGTCAATCACAATGTGGATGTCCTTCTCGGTTAACCCCGGATGGAGTGGGAGACTCACAACGCGTTCAAATGCCGCCTCAGCGCACGGGAAATCGCCAACACGGTAGCCGTACCGTTCCTGATAAAAATCGAAAAGGTGTAACGGAATGTAATGGACACTGCATTCGATGTTCGCATCGCTTAAGGCTTCCACAAATTCATCTCGGTTGCCGGTGTGGAGTTGGATGATATAGAGATGCCACGCATGCTCGCGCGGATTATCCGGTGCTACAGGGGTGCTTATCTCCGGAAATTTTGCCAGTTCCGTTTGATATATCTGTGCGAAATTTCGACGGCGTTCATGTTGTTTGTTGAGTTTCATGAGTTGACACAACCCCATCGCCGCTTGGATATCGGTCATGTTGTATTTATAACCTTCAGTGGCGATGTCGTAGTGCCAAACGTTGCGCTCGGATTGTCGCGCCCAAGCATCTTTATCGATCCCGTGGAGCCGCATCGTGCGGAGCGGTTTGGCGAATGCGTCGTTGTTGGTGGTAATCATACCGCCTTCGCCTGTGGTGAGGTTTTTATTCGCATAGAAACTAAAAGCGGACAGGTCACCGATAGCACCGATCTGTTGTCCTTTGTATTCAACTGGAATGGCGTGCGCAGCGTCATCAATAAGCGTAAGATTATGGCGTTGACTTATGTCCTCCAACGCATTCATGTCGCACGGGATACCAGCGATATGTACAGGCAGTATCGCCTTCGTGCGAGGTGTTATCGCTTCCTCAATTTTGCTTGTGTCAATGTTCAATGTGTCCGGATAGATGTCTACAAACACAGGCTTGGCACCGACATATCGAATCGCTTCAGCAGTTGCGGTGAAGGTGTAAGGCGTCGTGATAACTTCGTCGCCGCTGCCAACACCAGCGACTACAAGACTCAGATGCAACGCCGCGGTACAAGAACTAACAGCGATGGCGTGCTTGACACCGAGATATTCGGCGAAAGCGCGTTCAAATTCGCGGACTCTGTTTCCCGTGCTGATCCATTTCGAGGCGAGCACTTGGCTAACGGCTTCGATTTCGGTATCATCAATCCAAGGACGACTAAACGGTATAAACGGATTCTTTGCCATAGACGGATTCCTTGTGTTCTAAATTCTGTGTGATATATGATTCCTTATGGATTCGCTGTGACGTGTGTTTGCTTATAGTGCCTATACTGATGGTTCCATTTTTATCTGCAAAATGTTAATCATTGCTTCGAGAGCCAGTTTATAACTATGGGTTCCGAAACCACCAATGACACCGGCAGCGATTGCTGATACATACGAATGATGCCGAAATTCCTCGCGAGCGTAAATGTTAGAGAGATGGATCTCGATGACAGGTACTGCGACAGTAGAGAGCGCGTCTCGGATGGCGACACTCGTGTGTGTATAGGCTGCCGGATTAATCAAGATACCGTCTGCCCAGTCGATATGGTCCCCGATAATCGAGACGAGTTCGCCTTCATGATTAGATTGAAACATTTTGAGAACGATCAGGTGCGACGAGGCTGCGGCGTGCTGGTCGAGCATCGTATTGATGTCTGACAGGGTTTCGTGTCCATAGATCTCCGGTTGACGTTTTCCCAAGAGATGTAAGTTCGGTCCGTGTAGGACGAGAATGTTCATGCATGTATTCCTTTTTCGTGAAATGTTACCTCTACCATCAGCAGTATATAATCAATTTGAAAAACATGCAAGATTTTTTGTGACACAATCAGCAGTCACTTATCAGTTGTGGTAGGCGCGGTTCAAAACTGCATCTACCGAAAATGGGTAGGCATCCTATATAGTCAATTGACAGCTATGGTCCCTTACTTCACAACACCTACCTCCGCGCGCCAAGCGTCCAGCAGCTGCATATTGCCGAGTGTATCCTCCCAAGACATTGCCGGTGCCTGTCTATCAGCGATATGTGTTGCGACTGTATCTGC
The DNA here is from genome assembly GCA_009835515.1 of Candidatus Poribacteria bacterium. GTDB lineage: Bacteria > Poribacteria > WGA-4E > WGA-4E > WGA-3G > WGA-3G. The sequence continues at coordinate 4,098 of VXXH01000728.1, read as the reverse complement.
TTCATAAGTAAACAGATCTCTATCAGCCGTAACCGTCACATCGGTGGTTTCTCGACTTCCGGATGATTGAACAATCAGCTGCGTTGCCGGAAAGGTCGTATCCTGTGGCAACGGTGTCCTTGCACCGCGGCACGGCGATGATGGCAGCCACGGATTCGGAATCGTTAGCGTACCTTCCGTGCCATAAATAATGACATTACTCCCATAATTACATTCAACGGCACAAATGATCTCCGCGATAATGTCGTTTTCAAATTTCAGGGTCGCTGCTGCAATGTGATCCACACCTGTCGGACCAATTTTACCGTTCCCTTTGACGGAGATTGGATTCAGAAACAGTTCATTCGCCGCTGCGCCTGCAACTTTCCGTGCCATTGAGGCGGTATAGCAACCGATGTCGAGGATACCACCACCTCCCATTTCACGGTTGTAGAGGCGGCTCTGCGGATTGAAACCCGAACGGTAACCGAAAGTCGCACGAATGGCTTGGACATTACCAATTGTGCCATCTTGTATCAGTTCAACCATTTTGGCGATCTGTGGGTGGCACCGATACATAAAAGCCTCCATCAGGAAGACATCGTTTTCGCGTGCAGCGTCTACCATCGCAGCGGTTTCTGCGTGATTCATGCTGATCGGTTTTTCAACCAGTAGGTGTTTTCCCGCTTCGGCACATTTTATCGCCCACTCCGCATGCAGCGGGTGAATCGTCGCGATATAGACAGCGTCAATATCGTCATCTGTCAACAGATCGGCGTAATCGTTGTATTGGCGAGGGATGCCGAAATCGTTGGCGAGTCTGTCGTTACGTTCTTGGGTGCGACTGGCAACTGCAAGGATTTGTCCTGTATCTGTAAAACGTATTCCGTTGCAGAAGACGTATGCGATACCGCCTGCTCCCATAACTCCCCAGTTTAACATCTGTTATCTCCTTCTATGATTTCTTTGCGGCTTCGCGCTGACTTGCGAGTGGGTGCATAATACCCGCACCTGGAGGCCAGACTCCCGGTTCCGCCTTGATCCAGTCGCACAATTTCTGAGCGTCCGGTGTCAAAGTTTCCCAAATTTCGTGAGGCATAATCCGGCTGAAACCGTGCTGTGTACGCCACGGTGCCATATACTCAACATTTGGGAGTGCCCGAATTTCTTTTGACAAATTTGGCGTTGCGCCGTGCCATGCCCGGTTATCTCGGAATACGCCGGAACCGGCAGTCGCACCAACGAGCGTTGAATGTTTCATCCAATCCGGTTCGTCACCCGGAGGTGGTGGGTTCTGTTGCAGCGTATGTGTCCCCGGAATCTGACGAATCGGACCATTTTCCCAAGTGAGGTCGCACATGATGAAGTTGATGGTAACCATCGGCGGAGTCATCTCCATAATCAGTTTTTGGGACGGGACATCAAGATTACCGTTGTCATCTCTATGGAGTTGAACGCCGAGACGTTCCGCTTGGGCGATCCGTGCTTCGGAGAGGTGTTGTGGATCTCTACCGTCAAGATGCAGATGTTGGTACTCTATAGCACCGGGGAGGCAGAGATCGCCACCGGAGCCCCACACGCGATAATCTGAAGACCCGAAAATCTCTGTGACAATCGGTGTGGTTGTCGGTAGGTCAACCATGCTTGCCCAAGCTGGATGGTGCAGCATCTGTCTCGAAGCGGAAGAGGTACCGTAGCTATACCGATGTGGCAACCGTCCGGTTTCAGCCACATATTTTCTACTACCGGATCCTGGTATAGAAAGGATGTCTCGGAGAGCCTCAGCGCAGCCGTCTCTCCAACGAGCGAGTTGCTCTGGCGTGAGCAGATCGCGCACCACAACGAACCCGTCCCGATGGAAGATACGAGCGGCTCTCTTGACTTCATGCGGATCGCAGATTTCAAGTCCGCGGATACCGTTGTGTTCGCGTAGTTTTTCACGGAGTGCCTCGACTTCCGGATCATCGTAGACCCGACGTTTCGGAGAATCCGGATCCGATACACCAAAACCTCTATTGCCGGGGGGCGGGTTTCCGTCCGCATCGACGGTTTCATTGACCGGTGTGTGCGCATCCCATCCGACTCGTGTCTCCCCATAGACTTGCATCTCTTCTAACTCTGGACTTAGGATTCGTGTGCTGTCTCGCATGGGCTAACTCCTTATTGTCCACGGCGTTTCAAGCGTTCAATCATTGGTTTTATAGTAGATTTTAGTCTATCATGCTCCTTTATTTTTCGCAACGATTAATTTGCTTGAAAAGAGATTTTCGTATCTGCTATGATAGTACGTATTAGATCCGCTCAACAATTTCCAAGGGATGGTAACCGCACGAAAATATGAGAATACTCCACACTGCCGATTGGCACATCGGTCAACGGCTCCACGAACGTCAACGCACTGATGAACACAAAGCGTTTCTGGATTGGCTTCTCGACACGATCCAAGAACACCAAGTTGAACTCCTCCTCGTTTCAGGCGATATTTTTGATACAGCACTCCCCTCCTCGGGTTCGACAAACCTCTATTATCGGTTCCTCTACCGCCTCTTTAACGAGACCGATGCATACACAGTGATTACTGCTGGTAATCACGACTCAGCGCGACACTTAGAGGCACCACGGGAATTTCTCAAAATGGGCAAAATTTACGTCGTTGGACTTGTCGCAGAACCCGCGGGATGCGTTTTTCCCTTCCCACCCGACAACCCACGCGTCATGGTTGCTGCTGTTCCGTACCTTTATGAAACAGAACTGCCGCATGTTTCTTATGAGACGGAGATAGAAAAAAGTGAACGGTATCGTGAAAGGTTCAAAGCATTGTATGCCGATTGTGTTGCTGCCATGCCTGTGGGACTCCCGAAGATTTTAATGGGGCACCTTTTCGTTCAAGGCGGAAAAATAAGCGACTCTGAACGAAATGTACAAATTGGCGGCGCGACCGCTGTCCACGCAAGCGATTTTCCTGAGGATGTGAGTTACGTTGCCCTCGGACACCTTCATAGGCCGCAGGCGATCAATGGTGCCAATTATCCGATCCGGTATTCAGGCTCGCCGGTTCCACTACGGTTCAACGAAACGGGGTATCGCAAAAAGGTGTATCTATTGGAGTTATCTGATGATGCAACGCTCATCCGAGATGAAGAAATTGAGATTCCTATTTTCAAAGAATTACGCACTGTCGAGGGTGATGAAGTCGCTGTTTTGTCACAAGCAATGACAGGTGAGTGGAGTGGAAAGTATATCCAAGTCAAACTGAAATTAGATGCACCGAGGGTCGGTATCAGTGATGAAATTCGGAAAGCATTCAGGGACCGTGGCGGCGATGTCCTGAGCGTTGAAGTCGAGCTGCCAGAGACAAAGCAGGGACCGACAATTCCCGTTGAGGATATGAAGCGTCCCGAGGAAATCTTCGAGCAATTTCACAGAGCAAACTACGATGGTAATCCACCCGATGAAATCTTGACGCAGACTTTCAGCGAATTAGTCCAGATAGTTGAGGAACCCGGATGAAAATATGTAAATTGAAACTTAAGGGTCTAAATAGTTTTCGTGGAGAAGTTGAGATTGATTTTGAGAAGTCGCCGTTGGATGGTGCTTCATTGGTGGCGATTACCGGTCCAACCGGTTCTGGAAAAACCACGCTGTTGGACGCTATCTGTGTCGCGCTCTATGGTAAAACACCACGTCTGAGTGGAACTACAAATCAACATCCGAGGCATCTGATTAGCCATGGCGAAACGGAGGGTTTTGCTGAAGTCTATTTTGAGGCGAATAATACCCGTTACCATGCAACTTGGTCTATTAAACGCAAAGGTTCTCCTAAAGGGCAATTGTTTGATGATTCCGACGAGTTAATCACCACCAAAGTCGCTCAGGAGGTAGAATCTATCTTAGGGCTTGATTTTGATGCCTTCAGACGGTCAGTCATGTTAGCACAAGGCGAATTCGCCGCGTTTTTGAAGGCTAACAATGAAGAGAGACGCACAATCTTGGAAGCGACCGCTGGCGTCAGTATCTACGATGTACTGAAACAGGCACTAAATAACAAGGTGAGCGCAGTTGAGGCAGCGAACGCCGAAGTCTCCGATAAATTAAATAAAATTCCAGAGGCCTCACGTG
>VXXH01000881.1 GCA_009835515.1 Candidatus Poribacteria bacterium | reverse complement strand
GTATTAAAGACATTTTTTCATTTTACCTTTACCTTGCGGAGTAACTTCAGACGCTTAGACTTTGACGTGCGTTCCTTTAAATTGAGCACTGCGGGTAATCATTTCCTGATATGTGTTGGCGCGGTGTGCGTCTGGACGGCGGATGTTAAATTGTCTAAATCGCCAAAACGCGATTGAGAGTGCGGCATAGTGAACAAAGCAATCCAAATGTTTCCACTCACTTTCTGTCAACGGACGCACTACATTATAAGCATCCAGAAATCGCCGCGCCGCTTTTAAATTCAGTTGGTGTGCTGATGTATAGCAACACCCGATGATTGTCATGCCGACATCAATGAGCAGTGTATCATAACAGCCTTCCTCAAAATCAAGGATTGCCACCATCTCTTCACCTTCGAAGAGCGTATTGTCTAAAAAAAGGTCTCCGTGGAGGAGTCCCATCGGAAGTGAGGCATTGAGGTGCGGTTCCAGTGATTCCAATTGCGACTTTAGCAATTCGACAAACGGGTGCGTGGCAAATTCTGTACCTTGCACCTCTTGGAGGAAAGGTCGCATCTGTGATATACCCATCGCAAAACGTGGAAGTCCTGCAACTGGCGGAATGCAGTGTAGTTTCGCCAATGCCTCACCGAGTTGTGCCAATGTATTGGGTGACGGTAGTGGTTCTTCTCCTCGCAGGAACGGGTAGAGCATCACACTCCCAAAGGTCTCATGCGTCAGGAATTTCTGGTCCTTCGTTAGAATCGGGTACACTGTCGGGTATGTGTGCTGACGGAGATGTTGCAGGAGCGAGATTTGCATGTTGAGCTCTGCTGAATCTTTCTCATCGCAAATTTTCAGCAGAAACTCGCCGTCTGTGGTTGTCAATTTAAAATTACTATTCCCGAACCCACCGGGAATCTCCTCAAGTTTCAGTGATGTACCGATTGGGTATTGTGCGACGATGTGTGCAAGTTCTGTCGGTGAAAGGTTAGTATAACGTGCCATATCTTGCGCTGCGCGGCATTAATCTTGTTGATTCTTCTCTTCAGCAGTGTGTTCCAAGTCTTGAAATTCGGGGGTGCTACGAATGCCCTCAAGTGCTGGATCCACTTTTGCCGAGGAGAGAGCCTCCTTGTCTATCCGAATCGCTTTACGCAAGGCTGCAATGGATCGTGTTTTTTCTTCCTTGTGTAAATAGGCAACGGCAAGGTTATAATGCGCCTTCGCGAAATCGGCATCTAACTGCGTAGCGCGCTCCCACACTTGAATCGCTTTGTCGAGTTCGCCTTGATTGCCATAGACGACACCTAATGTAAAAAACGGCATTACCCACCCCGGTTCGTTCTGGATCGCTAAGTGGAGTTCCATGATAGCTTGGTCGAAATTGCCGTTCTGAGCAGATGTCATACCCCAATTGTAGTGTGCAACAGCGACTTCGTTCGGTTCGGGCGCATCCGTGTTTTGAGAATACGGTATCGCTTTCGGACCACACGCGGTAAAGTAGAAAGTTAACGCTATGATTAACAGGAGCGCGCTCCATTTATATAAAATAGTCATATTGTTTCCTCCATCCGTACATTACATTTTAGCAGAAGATAGGATTGAAATCAAGGGGTGTCTACTTTTTCGACATAAATGGCGTAGACCTTCGGATCTTCTGGACGAATCCCAGTGAAATTAAGTCGGATGCGGATCGTTTCTTTTCCTTTAACCCATTCACCGCCTTTCCACTTCACTTTTTGATGAAATCCTGACGTAAAAGGGAGGCAGTCCTCTCTGGAATACCCTTCAAGCACTTGAAAACGTTCGTCTAAGATGTCAACGGTAACCTGACTATACTCGGATAATCCGTCAACGTTTAAGTACACTCTGCAAGGCTGTCCTTCGAGATCGATAGGTGCTGAAATTACGTGTCGTGGTTGCGCTGTTTTTCGAGTCAGGTCGGCTGTTTGGAAATAGCTGAGCCGATCGCGCTGCCATGTTGCGATCCGGACACCGTTGCTCAGCTGCTCTGGCCACGGTGCATACCAGAAAAGCGTCTCATCACCGACATTTTCAAAGCCTTGTCCTTGCATCAGTGCGGCATGTTTGAAGTTCATCGGTGTTGGTAGATGTTCAAAGTCATCCTCCGCCGCTTCTACCATCTGAAAATCGGGAATCGGTTCTCGGTAATGAAGCGCATCGTTGCTAACGACCAAGCCGAGATCCATTGTGACGTGTCGTCGGTCGTTGTTTTCCGGTCCGTGCCACTGTCCATAGAAACCGAGGATCACATTCCCACGATTCCAGAGTGCCGCGCCAAGATGCACCTGCTCACCTTGATGTGCACCATAGACGACAGGTCTCGGTGGAATATTACCCCGTCTGAAGCCTAAGCACGATGCTTCAATCCAGTGTTCAAAGTCGTAAGAGGCATATATGACCATCTGCCGTGTGGGACCTATATGGCTACCGCCGTGTGCAGTTAGATAGTAGCAACCGTTGAATTTCGTAAGACCAGACATCTCACAGGAGGGTGAGTGAGGGTGCCGTTCGGCTTCGTGCCATCGGAGTCCATCTTCACTAAACATGACTGCGAATTTTGGGGTATATTTGGAGGTTTCAATAATAGCTTTAAACCGACGCGCAGGATCCGGATCATCGGGTTCATAATACACCACACACGCCTGGATATGGTACTGTCCACCTTGGATATCCACGAGATTGTTGCCGGTCGAGCCGTTATACTCTACGAGTCCGAGTTCCGGTTTCTCCCAGTTATAACCATCACGGCTTTTTGCGAAGCACACCCGATGGTGCCAACTGTCGTCATCTCCTTGCGCTAAGTACCACATCCAAAGTTCGTCCCCGACGCGATGGACAGACCCGTAATAGATGACACGGGAACTGTCGGGTGCACCGGGCGGACCGGGGTGTACCACAATTCGGGTCCGATCAACACCTGCTCTGTAAGGCACGAGTTGTAACCGAACACCGTGTTGAAACGGTATACTGTAATCGTCGAAAGGGAACAGCACGATTTGATCAGTACTTATCTGTTCGGGATTGTTTTTGATAATCATATTAGTAGTTGTCAGTTTTCAGTTATCAGTTGTCAGTTAAAGAGGTTTCTGATGTACATCAAGTGTTTTTTTTTAGTGGAAACTACTGTTCTATCCATTTTCAAATTGTAAGGTAAATCCAGTTCGTAGTAGGGCAATTCTGCGGCGTCCGCGAAGAAACACCCCAGCAATACGCAGAAATACCCAAGCAAAAACACCCCAAATGCGAAGTGCATTATTGCCCGTTCCTGCGTGCCGTAAATTTTACGACTAAGAGCCTACCCTAAAATCCAAACTGGATGAAGCACTACTCTTTTACGATCGCGGCGTAGACGAGTGGTTTAATCTGCTCGCTCAGTTCGGAAAAGGGGATGTGCTGCGCAAGTGTGATGACTACCAATTCATCTCGCGGTGAAATCCAAAATTCGGTACTCGCGCCGCCGATCCAACCGTATTCGCCAACTTGGGAGGTTGGTATCCAATCTGTCTGTTGCACCCGCACCGAGACACCGAGTCCAAAACCGAGTCCAGTATAACGCTTATCCGGTTTTTTGTCGAGCGGTATCAGGTGCTTAGGTAGATGGTTGCGTGTCATTAATCCCACCGATTCTGCTGTCATTAACCGTTTTCCAGCGAGTGTGCCTTTGCATGAGAGCATCAGACAGAACCGGGCAAAATCAGCAGCGGTAGAGACTAAACCACCACCTGCAGATAGGAATTTCGGTTTCTCTATAAAACTGTTTTCAGATACATGACTCGTTCCTCCCTCTGGGGCATCGATAACCTGCAAGCCACCCTCTGATGTTGGACCATACATACTTGTGAACCGATCAATTTTCTCCGCGGGGACATAGAACCCAGTATCTACCATGCCTAACGGTTGAAAAATTCGCTTGGTTAAGAACACATCGAAAGGCTGACCTGAAACCACCTCAATTAGCCTTCCCGAGACATCTGCAGCGATGCTGTAATGCCATTTTGTCCCCGGTTGGTATAACAGTGGGATCCTACCGAGTCGTTCAACCATTTCTTGTAAGTTGCATTCATGTAGGAGATGTAGACCTTCCTCTCGGTAGCGTTTATCTACGGCAGTTTGTCCTGCCATATATCGGGCAGCACCGGGCAGTCCAGCGGTGTGCTGCATTAGGTCTCGAACGGTCATATCCCGATCTGCTTCAATCAATGTGAGTGTGTCCGCATCTGCCGTCGCTGCTACTTTCAATCCGCCTAATTCGGGTAGATACGTTGAAGCTGGCGCGTCGAGTTGTAATTTTCCTTCCTCATGGAGCAGCATCACCGCAACGGCAGCTATTGGTTTCGTCATTGAGTAGATGCGGAAGATTGTGTCTCTCTGCATCAGTTTGTTCGCCTCAATGTCCATCATGCCATAAGCCTCAAGGTGTGCGATTCTCCCTCGTCTTGCCACAACTGTCACCGCGCCAGCGAGTTGTCTGTCGTCAATAAACTCCTGCGCAGCGGCAGTGATACAGGCAAGTCGATCCGCCGATAGTCCGACCTCGTGGGGTGCTACGCTTAGATTAGAATTGAGTTCTACGGTGTTCATTTTTGGGGATACCATAAACGCTCTGAAATTTCACGTTTTTCACGTTGTGCTATACGATCAAATTCAAAATTGGAAGTAAGGTACGCATGGTTGGGACATCTCGGAATGTGAAACCGAACTGCGAGAAATATGCAGATGTCTCCAGTGCCTCCGCAATCAGTGGATTCTTTTCCAATTCCTTTGAGACACCGAGGATGAGGGACACATCTTTCTGGTCGGCAAGTGTGTTGAGTCGTGCAATAAGGTGCCCTTGATGCCACGGATGGAACAACTCAATGGCGGTCTCCACACCGCTTTTATGGACGAGTTGGTAGTCGGGAAAGCAATAGAAGTCGCCTGCCAGAGGGAGAAATTGGCTTCCGGGACGGACCTGCCAATCGTCGGTTTTATTCTGGAGCATCGTCTGAAAAAGTTGGATGTCTTCGGGGATGTACGCGAGAAATTGTTGTGAGATCGGCTTGATTCCGCACGATTCATCAAGCGATAACTGAGAACGCCGCTTGTTCCGAAACTGAATCTCCGCTGCGAGTTCCCATTTCGGTTGATGCAACACAGCGATAAAGAAGTTCGCCAGATTCATCCCATATCGCTTTGTTTTGTAAAAGAGGTTGAGCGGTCCGTCCACCGTAATTTCATATAATTCGCCTTCTTTCCGAATTGTAGAGAGGAGTTGGTTGAATCTGAGATACTTAAACAGTTGCCGCAGCTCAGCCGTCATAGAATCGGCGAGTTTTAGTGTAAGCGTATTGCAATGTAAAAGCAACCCTTGCACTTGCGCGGCGTTGTAACGGTGAAGGAGGCGTTCGGCGGAAAGCGTGTTGAATGCCAAGACCGGTTGACTACTCGGTAAATCCGCGTAGAGTTTGGTACTCAGCTCTGTCTGCTCCATAGGTGATTTATCTGCTGTTATTTGTAACACCTTACGCTGATAGTCTGCGTAATCCTCAAACTGTTCTTGTGAAAGCAGGCGGCTCGTTTCCGTAAAGAGTTCGTGCCGAAACGCAATCAGTTCTTCGTTGGGTGCAGTATCAAACTCTGTCCTGTCTAATAAGAGTTTTTCGAGTCCACGTTTGACTATCGGTGGACCCGGTGTGCTGTCAATTATGTGCTTACTTGATTCCAAAAGCGTTGCGCGCGACTGGTTTGGCGACGTTTCAAAAACAGCGATGAGTTGCTCAGCTATCTTCAACAACTCGCTATCGGTGGGTTCTATAAATTGTGGGTGGATTTGCCCGTTCTGGATTTTGTACCGGAGTAAGTGTTTGGTGAGCATTTTTTAATTGTACCTTGCGGTTAAATGACGTGATTTTGGACTTTAGCATTGTTTTCTCGAATCCGCTCTCCATTTTGCGGCGTACTCGCCCATAAGCGATCTGCTTCATTACGAGTTACGTGATTTTAGACTATACGAATTTTTAAAGCGTCTGATAGGCATCGTGTTGTCTTCGTCGCTTGTTGACAAAGTGTTCGCCGGTCTGCTTAGAGATGAGTTCGTAAAGTACTGCCTGTTTACCCTCGCGTTTGCGGAGGATACGTCCGAGCCGCTGCACATGTTCCCGGACGCTCCCGCTTCCTGAGACGATGATAGCGACATTCGCCTCTGGCACATCTACCCCCTCGTTTAGCACTTTCGAGGTGACGAGGATAGAATAGATGCCGTCGCGAAATCCGTTCAAAAACGCGTTTCGCTCCTTGAGTTTCGTCTGATGCGTTAGCACTGGGAGGAAGAAACGCGTGCCAAGTTGATACGCTGTGTCGTTATCCTGTGTAAAAATAAGAATTCGATCGCCACTGTGTCTCTGTATCAATTTCCACACCCACTCCTGTTTTGTCGTGGAGGCAAAACTGATCTGCTTCTGCGTAAGATATGCTTTGAAGGCGGCGCGTCCTTCATCGGATTGTGAGGCTTTCCAGAGAAATGTATGCCAGCCGCGTGGCGTACCCATATTGATTCTCGACTGTTTGAGGAAATCTAAGTAAGTACTGCGCGCTTCCTCGTACCGGATCCGTTCCGTGTCTTCCATCTCAACCGCGATGGTCACAACGCGATACTCGGAGAGTGTTTTCCCAGAGAGTTCCTGCACCTTCGCCTCATAACAACACTCGCCGACAAGCGCATAGAGTCGGCTCTCTTTGCCATCAACGCGTTCAGGTGTGGCTGTCAACCCCAACCGAAACGGTGCAATGCTACTGATTGCGGCATATTGATACTGTTCCCCCGGCAGGTGATGGCATTCGTCGAAAATGGCGAAACCGAACCGGTTGCCGTAATGCGGCGCGTGCATAACAGCCGATTGATAGGTCGTTACCGTAATATCTCGCAATTCGTGCTGACCGCCACCGTAAAGTCCGATTTCTTGTCCGAAGTGGTCTGTCAACACCGTATGCCACTGGTGCATGAGATCAATCGTTGGGACATGTACAAGTGTCGGGCGTTGCGTATCGGCGATAAGTAAAATTGCGATGAAAGTTTTACCGGCACCCGTAGGGAGGCTGACGACACCGCGTTTGCCGTTGGCGTGCCATGCATCAATCGCTTCAGTCTGATAGGGATAGGGCGAAATTGTCTTTTGGTGCGTGAAGGACTCTATTGTAAATTGCCGTGCTGTGTCCTGATATGGGACATCGTGTGCGCGTAATTGCGAGACAATCTTCCGATAGCGGTAGGCAGGTGCACGAAAAGTGAGAGTGCGTTCGTCCCAACGGATGTCCGGCAGCTGCGGTTCAAGTGCCTCTGGGACGTTCTGGAGGATGAGGGTGCCTTTGTCAAAATTGATTTTGAGTGGTGAAGACATGATGATTCTCGAAATTTCAAATTAGAACTTACGCAGTGCCTTCATAAGTCCCCTGATAAGGGGTTTAAAAGTAAAAAATCTATCATCGTTTGCTAAACTTACGTAAGTTCTGTCTCGTCAAGATTTCTCACAGTTTACTAATGTCGCTATTATACCGAAATCTGGTAGGAATTCAAGAATTTTTCACAAATCTTGATTTTCTGGTGCTATTATGCTAAAATGGGCGTAAAACTACAGAGAGGAACATAAGCCGTGCCTAAACTCATAATCACGCCGCCGCAAAACGCGGAATCACACGAATGGGCTGAACGCCTTCAGAACGAATTACCCGTATACACCGTCGTCTTGCCAGAGACAGATGCAGCAGTAACGGAACACCTCCCAGATGCAGATGCTGTCTACGGTTGGGTGTCGCCTGAACAACTGCCGTTAGCGAAAAGCCTCCGATGGCTACAGAACCCTGCCGCGGGTCCCTTCCCCGGCTACTATTATCCCGCACTCATCGAACACCCTGTCGTCGTCTGTAACCCACGTGGTATCTACAACGACCATATCGCACAGCATATCATGATGTTCGTACTTGCACTTTCGCGTGGATTGCCGTATTATATGGACGCACAACGTGAAGGGGTCTGGAGTAAAGATGCCCGCAAAAGTGGATACATTGATCTTGCACAAGCGATAGCACTGATTGTTGGTGTTGGTGGTATCGGGCATGAGACTGCGCGCCTCTGTAACGAATTCGGGATGAAAGTAATCGGTGTTGACGCGCGCTGGGAGTATGAAGTCCGTTTTGTGGAGAAACACGAACCTGCTGAACTGGATACACTCCTTCCACTTGCCGACTTTGTGATCACCACGACACCCCACACACCCGAAACTGAGGGGATGTGGCACAAAGAGCGGTTTTCCTTGATGAAAAACACCGCTTACTTCATCAATATCGGACGCGGTAAGACAACGAAACTTAATGACCTCGTTTCGGCACTTGAACAGGGTATCATTGCCGGGTGCGGTTTGGATGTCTTTGAAGTTGAACCGTTGCCTGCCGAAAGTCCGTTGTGGCAGTTGCCGAATGTGTTGATAACGCCACACATCGCTGTCAAAGATGCGGAGAATATCGAAGCACGGCGGTTTGAACTTTTCTTGGAAAACGCGCGCCGATTTGCTAAAGGCGAGCCGTTGAAAAACGTCGTCAATAAAGCGGTATGGTACTAAAAAACAGGGGATAGTATGACAACAGTGAAACAACATCTTTTAAACGACGAGCAAATTCGCCATTTTATTGTGAACGGATATGTCAACGTCACCGCTGATGTGCCGACACACATCCACGAAACCGTCTATCACAAGACGGATGAACTCTTCGCTGGCGCGATAGATTTCCGAGGTGATCGGCAACACAATCCGCTCAATAACATTTTACCCTTGGTGCCAGAACTTCAGGTTGTCTTAGAGTCGCCGGAGGTGCGCGGCGCGCTTACCAGTATTTTGGGTAACGGGTATGTCATGCATCCGCATCGGCACTGCCACCCCAATTTTACGGGAAGTAAACCGAGCGGAAAAGAGAACACCGAAGAACGGTTGATGATGCCGCTTCACAAAGATGGACACGCCGGTGGAAAACGACCCCGTCACCGAACGCCGCGTTGGGCAATCCTGTTCTATTATCCCCAACCCTGTCTCGCTGAACAGGGACCGACCTGTATCATACCGGGAACGCAATACATCCGAGAATTCATGCTCGATGGCGAACATCAACGGCACGAACCCCACGCCGAAGGCGGAAACGGGACGCGACGGCTTTCAGAGAATTTCCTGAATCGAAACCTCGTGCCAATGTCTGGTGAACTTGGCACTGTTTGGATTATGCACTTTGATATGGTGCATTCGTTTCTTCAAAACTATGTCTCCCTAAGTCGCTACGGTATGAAGTTTGTCTTTATGCGTACGGAGCAGCCGACGGCACCTTCATGGAACAGCGAGACCGATATTTGGCAACCGCCGGAAGTCAACCACGTCCCTTACGATGCCGAAATCCTCTGGACTTACATGTGGAATTGGATGTCCGGCAAAGCAGATCTCTATGAAACCGAGCGTCTATCTGCCACGCTGGATATAGAATCGGCAGTTACAGCACTGAGATCAGACGACATAGGGATGCGTATGGAAGCTGCCAACACCTTAGGTTTCATGCGTGAAGATGCTGCCGAGGCGGTCCCCGCACTCATTGATGCCCTTGAAGATAGTTATGAACCGGTACGACGCAACGCTATTTATGCACTCGGTGCCATCGGGAAACCTGTCGTTGAAACCCTCATTGAGGCACTTGATGCAGAAAAGGAGGCGTTTGAGATGGAACCGATTCTCCATATCTGTGACGCAGCACACGGACTCGCGGCGGTTGGGGCACCCGCTGTGCCTGCACTCGTATCTGCGTTGAAGGACGAACGCGAAAACGTCCGTGCGTCTGCAGCGTATGCGTTAGGTGAGATGGGACCTGTCGCAGCAGCGTCGGTTGACGCGCTTGTTACATTATTGACGGATGAATCAGAGGAGGTACGTCGGCATACAATCTCGGCATTGGGTATGATTAAGGTGCCAACATCGAAAACAGTCCCTGCGTTAGTGAGGGTTCTGGAGGATCGTGAAGACACGGATTTAGCGTTTTTTGCGGCGCAAGCGTTAACCCGTATTGGACCCGATGCCACGGAAGCTGTTCCCGCGTTAGGAGAGGCTTTGATGAGCGTGTCTGCTTATGTCCGTGGATTCTCTTCGGAGGCGTTAAGCCGAATTGGCACTGCCGAAGCGTTACAAGCACTCGTACCGTTCCTTCGTACCGCACGTTGGTTTAACTACGTCAATAGGAGCATGCCAGTTTTCAGCATCGAGTTAACAGCGTCTCCACCGAGCGATGCAGATTCTCTCACAAAACTGATTCAAGCGTGGGCAAAACAGAAGGACATTCCGGTGCCGAAAACAGAAGAGATTTTACAGGACTCTGATACACAATTTCAGGTAACCTTTAGCGATGGCAGACGGGTGACTGCAAGAATTGAGGGCGACACGTTAAACCTCTATCATAAACGCCGAGTGGAGGCTGGATTTAAAGCATACCGTTAGGGAAAATCACTAAGAGCGACTTACTTAAACTCTTTTGCTGGCGAGGTTTGAACCTCGCCAGCGGCGCGTAACACGTAGGAATTCCTGGGGAAAATTGTGTAAGTCCTATGCAGCTAAAATCTATAATAGTGTGATAT
>VXXH01000425.1:7950-10688 GCA_009835515.1 Candidatus Poribacteria bacterium | reverse complement strand
CGATTCATTATTTCCAAGGAGGAAAAACAAAGTAATGAACAGGCTAAAACAATCACTTGATGTTTTACTTGTAGCGACCTGTATTCTGAGTGCTTTCGTGCTCTATGGTTGTGGCGCACAGAGCCTTGGTACACAAGAACCCCTATTACCAACGATTGAGGGGAGTTCTAAATTCTCAGCGCGTTTCCAATTAGAAGAAGAACCGCAATTCTTCTATGATCTGTTTGGAAAAGAGCTGCTTGAAGGTAACGAGGTCTATAACTATCGTGAGCAGAAAGAGTTTGACCAGAACGGTGAATTGTTCGTCGGTTGGACCGGTCAGTTGGATAGTGAAAGATTCTCGGCACAGTTGGATAGAACGGTTTTAACTGAAGATAGTTACCGTGGCAGATACACAGAGTTTGCTATCGGTGATAGCATGCGTTTTAAGCCGTCTACGCTATTCCCAAACCGCTACATCCTCTACAAAACAGAATTTGATGGGCTTCGATGGGATATCTCTTTTGCACAAGAACGGCACCTTTTCACGCTCATCAATTCTCGTATCTCAAACCCTGTCCAATTGACTGACGCAGCGGCAAACCTTGCACCGACGCTCGGTCGTCGGAATGGTCTAAACGAAGACGCTGGAGTGCGGCACATTGAAAACGCACGCCTTGTAGGGTTCCGGGCGCAAGGGCTTTTGGGCGACATTTTCCGCGTCGGGTTTACTTATGTCAATCTTCACAAAGAACACCCGGAACGTGTTGAAAACCCGCTTATGGGTACTGTAGCCAATACACCCCCAGAATCAATTTCCGTTATCTTCCGAGATGACTCACCCGAAGACAATCACGTTATTGTCACCCGATTCTCCGGTTTTGACCCAGATTTACATGGCGAGAATATTCAGGGTGGTGTCGGCGCAGCGTTTAAGGAAATGAAGGTCACTGTTGTCACCCAAGCGTTGGAAGAATTAACGCCTGAAGAAATTGAAGAAGGTGCTGAACCTACGGCGTTACCTGCAGAAACTATCTCAGAAACACTTGACATCAGTAATGTCATCCCCATGCCTGTCGGAGGACTTCCTTCTGATATTCGCGATTCTGTTGACGGAGAGTGGAAGATCGTTGATGGCTTCAATAAAATGAAAGCTGTCCTCGTTTTTGTGGATCCAGACGGAGCGCCTTCACCTGAAGCCGCAACACTGCTCGGAGAAGGGGCATTTCAAATTGACGCAGATCCACGCACTGTTCAATCTGTCACCTTTGAAATGATCGTAGCAGGTGATTACAACATCGCCATTATCGGATCCAGTGCTGCCAACAAAGCCGAATCAGATCCTGAAATCCAAGAATGGATTAAAACTGAAGACGGTCACATCCAAATGCCCTACCGTGATGTTATTGAAGCACCCGGTAACTACGGGCAGTCCTCAGATTACACCAGTAACCGGGCAACGCTTCAAGACAACCCGAGTGAGTGGAGCGGTGAGGGTAGACCGCGTAAAGTCCGTTATCAATATGGTGCAGCACGTGCAGCTCTTCTCTATGGGCTTGACTTAGAAGGTACGATCGGTAATGTTTTTGTCCGAGCACATTACTCCATTAACGGCAAATATAAGCAGTATCCTACCATCTCGAAAGATCAGATCGGATTTAGTCGGCTCAAAACAACTATCCAAGGCGAAGATGGCGAAGAAGAAACCGGTATCTCTGTTGATCCAGCAACCGGCTTGCCATTAGACGCAAATGGGATACCTACCTACTCTGAGACCGAGGGTGAAAGATTTGAAGCCAGATTAGGTGGTGACGGAACCGATGAAAGCGGCGACGGAGAAATGGGTAGAGAAACCGCATGGTTCCTCCAACTCAAATCTCGCTTCGGAAAGTTGTACCTCGAAGGGGTCTACTATCATATCGATCCTGGTTACACGACAACTTATCTCAATTTCGGTTCTAACTCTGACAGAGATCAACCCTACTCACTGCCACGGACACCTGAGTCACAGTCTGAACAAGATCCGTGGGACGAAACGAATTACGCTCTCATTGAAGATGATGATGATGATGATGACTGGCCGGATGACATCGACTTTGATGGTGTCCTACCACGCGCCGACGATAGAGATCAGAACGGCGTTTTGGACTTCCAAGAAGACTTCCTCATCTTTGATGCCGACCCACCGGTCTTCACTGACCTCGTTGACCTGAATAACAACGGCACGATTGATTCGCTTGAGGACGATTTTGAACCGCAGTATGAGTATGGGGTTGACAGGGAAGGATACCATGTTTTCGCCGAATACGACCTCCTTGATAATCTTTCACTCAAAGTCGGGTGGCTCAACGAACACGAAGTCTCAAGCCGACGGAAGAATGATTCCAAATATCTACATGTTACCTATCAACGTGACATTCCTGATTTCGGAACCGTGCTCTTCCAAAACCGTTTCGTCCGAGTCCAAGACGATATCCCAGATTACACTATTACACTGCGTGTTGGTGAATTGGAACCCGTTCAAATTTCCGATGAGCTTGATTTCTATAACGCTCGCGTGAATACGACAACGCTCCAGTTCCTTTATACCGCTGTTCCCAACCTCACATTGGAAGCGAAATTCCTCGTTGTGCTCCAAAAACAGTTTGAGCAAGATGAGGCAGATGCTATTTTCTTAGATGTTGAGGCACCGGACCCCGATGATGCCGACGATCCGCTTACTGCCGATCAACGTGTCGATTTCATGGTCCCTGTTGAAC
>VXXH01000425.1:0-7940 GCA_009835515.1 Candidatus Poribacteria bacterium | reverse complement strand
CGGCGAAAGACGAGAGTTCCCGTTCTATCCAGATCATGGGATTAACGCACTTGATCCCGAAGACCCGGGTTTAATCTATGACCCCGAAAACTGGAAAACGCGGCGCTACCCGGAACGCGATATTCGCAACCAACAGACGATTCTCAAAGCGAGATACGAGATCCCTCTCGGTGAACTGCCATTTGTTGATAGAATTGGCGAAGATTTGACACTCACACCGATGGTGAAGTACATCTGGGATCGCGCATTTGACCGGGGTGCTGAGGAAATTCCTGACGCGCTCAACCCACGTCAGTTCGTTCCTACTGATAACGAACCCGTTGAATATCTCCGCTTCAATCGTAGAAGCCGTGAAGATGTACTCGGCGTACGGCTTGACTATCAGTTCTCGCAAAGGATGAACATTCTTGGCGGTTTCCAATACCGGAAATTCACCAACCGGGATAATAACTTCAAAAACTATTTGACAAACTTCCCGGAAGATGAAGATGTCCCCGTACTCTACAGACCGGATTTGCGAACCCGAATCTTTGAAGTCCAAGCAATCAACCGTGGTGAATGGCTTGGGTTCAACATCGTCATCCTCGCGGGTTATCGGCGAACGACTATCTTGCTCGACCACACGACAAGTAACACCACCTTCGTGCGAGCAATGATGGGCTTCTAAATGTTTTGTGTATCGCTGGACACGAAGGCGTGTCCAGCGATATCGCGTTTAGCAATATCACCTACGATGTCGCCCTCAGCAACACGCAAATAAAGCGCGTAACTTTTTAGACACTCAGGTGTTCTTAATGAGAACGGCATTGTAAACAGTAGAGGCAATCTACAGATACAGATATTGATTCCTAACCTGAAGATTTGTGTAGATGGAACGCTCACGCGTTAAAAAATAAAACTGAGTTGTTAAGGTACGGTTCCCGTGCCTTATCCATACAGCACTTTATGAACTTGTAGAGACTTGCCAGAAATAATTGGCAAGCCACCTAAGGAGGATCAGAACGAATGATTCGTTTTAGTTTTGTTTTAATGTTAATCGCTTGTGTCGGTATGTCTACTGGCATCGCTTTCGCGCAAGATGATGCTGGAGCAGGCGGTGGAACCGTCCGCGGCCAAATTGTCGATACAACCACAGCACAGAACCCAATTGAAGGCGTTGATGTTAGAATTGTTGCCACAGGCGGAGCAGAGCACACCGCAACAACTGATGTCAACGGAGATTACGAAAAATCAGGCATCCCCGCAGGCCGATACCTCATTAGTATCTACAGAGACGGATACGGCGATCGGGTTGGAAAAGCTGTCACAGTCGTTAATGGCGGCGACCACTTCGTGCCACTGAAGATGACCAAAAAGGACAATATCGTCACCTTCTTCCAGAAGTTCGGATTCGTCTTCTGGCCACTCGCCCTTTGCTCCATCACGGCATTAACCTTCATTATTGAAAGACTTTTCACCTTTGTGCGGAGTCGTTCTCGAATCGGAACTGAACAGTTTATCGCCAGTATTGCCGACTCATTGCGGAAAGAGAACATTATGGAAGCCGTCTCAACTTGTGAAGAAGCCGGTGGACCGCTCGCGAATGTTCTTAAAGCCGGATTGCTGCGATACAGCCAAGCCCAGATTGAAGAACGAGATATTAGCAAAGAAGAAATTCAGGAAGCCATTGAGGAAGCAAGCCTCCTTGAAATCCCAGAACTGGAAAGAAATCTACCGGTTCTCGGTACGGTCGCAGTTGTTTCCCCGCTGTTTGGATTGCTTGGAACGGTTACAGGTATGATTAGTGCGTTTACCACAATCGCACTTGAAGGTACTGGTGACCCGCAGCAGCTCGCCGGTGGTATCTCTCAGGCACTTCTCACAACTGCTGCTGGATTGACAGTCGCTATTCCGTGCTTGATTTTCTTCCAACTTTTCGATAGCTGGGTTAACAGGCATATGGTTGAAATTTCACAGGTTTCTACCGAAATCGTCAACCAACTGATTGTTGGTGAATCTAGCGGTGCTTAGTCTTGTAACAGAACGGGCGGGTGATTCTACTCGCCCACTTCTGATGGGCTTTGTTGGGTACTCAGGGTACTAAACCTTAGCCCAAGTCTCATTAACGAGAAAGGAGACTTTGAAATGCAACAAGTCGGTGAAGCCAAATTGAGCCTGCTTGCGACCAAAATTAGGGAACGTAAGCCGCCAACGCTCAGTATGGCACCTATGATTGATTGCGTGTTCCTGCTTCTGATCTTCTTCATGGTGTCAACAACTTTCTCCCCGATTCCAGGCCTCCGTGTGCAGCTTCCCCCACCGGGGAAACCTTCACCTGACAAACCGAAAGGGTTGACTGTTCGGATCGCGAACCCTGAACCGGGCGAGGATAAAGGCACTATGGTGTTGAATGATGTGGTCGTCCAAATCGAAGAAATGTTCAACCAATTCATCAACGCACCGGACGAATCCAAAAACATGCTGATTATCCAATCTGAGCGGGACGTACTCCATGAACAGATCGTGCAGGTAATGGATATTGCAAAACAGGCAGGTATAGATAAAATCGGATTCGCTATTGTCGCGAGAGACTGACAACCCTCAAGCGATAGCAATAGTAATCCTCTTTCTATAGAAGGAGAATTCAGATGGCTTTAAACTTAGCTCAACGGCGGAAAACACAAGAAGACGATGACATTCCGATGGCTCCAATGATTGATTGTGTCTTCTTGTTGCTCATCTTTTTCATGGTGTCTGCTGTTATGAAGGTTCCTCCGCCTTTCACCGTCACTTTACCCGATTCCGCAACGAAACACGAATTCACTCGGAAGAAATTCAACCTCTTCGTTAACAGTGACGGACGTATTTCGATTGACGACCAAGAGATGTTAACACTGGAAGACATGGAGCTTTTCATTGCGGCTCATGAAAACCAGATTAGTACGCTGATTATCAAAGCGGATAAACGTGCCAAGCACGGTGTCGTCATTGACGTAGTAGAACGGGCGAAAATGCGCTCCAGTAAAACGGAAGGGCTTGAAATCGCTTTCGCGGTGTCGGAAGAAGACTGAGGAATGCAATGTACTTAAAAAAGGCAGCATTTGCTGCCTTTTTTTTTGGCACTATAAATCACCAAGGAATGTCAATATACAAACAAATACGCCGTGCTCGTTGGATTCCGCAAGCACGGCGTTATTTCATGGTGTTTTTCAAATTACGTTTGCCGAATTAATCAGGATTTCTAACGCTTCTTTCGTTCTCTCCTTGATGCAGCCCTTCTTTTAAGTTGGACGGGTGCCGGCAGCGGTGGCGGTGGCGGCGTTACAACCTTCCAAAAGTGTGGAAGGAATGTCTGCCAATTAGCGAGAATATTCTCGGCATACTGGCTGCCTGTATAAGTCGCGTGATTTTGTATAAGTGCCATCATGCTCTTAATATCCGTCTCACCCGTTACCTTTTCTATTTTCACCCAATCCGGATTGTACTTCTTCTCGAACTGCCCTTTTTCGTCTAAGACATAGGCAGTGCCACCTGTCATCCCCGCTCCAAAGTTTCTACCCGTTTCGCCGAGAATGATGACCGTACCTGCAGTCATATATTCACAACCGTGGTCCCCAACGCTTTCAACAACAGCAGTCGCGCCGCTATTTCGGACACAGAACCGTTCACCGACACCGCCAGCTGCATAGAGGGTTCCACCCGTCGCGCCGTATAAGACCGTATTTCCGATGATCGTATTTTCATAAGTTCGGAAGGGGACTGTTGGTGCGGGTTTGATAATAAGTTCTCCACCTGCCATGCCTTTGCCCACATAGTCATTGGCTTCCCCTGTCAACACAAATTGTACACCACTGATACAGAAGGCACCAAAACTCTGACCGGCACTGCCTTCCAAGTGGCACTGAATTGTTCTATCAGGCAAACCAGCATCGCCATAACGCCTCGCGATTTCACCGGATAACTTCGCGCCCACCGTTCGGTGCGTGTTCCGGATAGCATAGGAGAGTTGGATTGATGTTTTCTGATCAATTGCTTCCTCTGCATCCGCCAGAATCTGATCGTCAAGCGGGATGTCCTCCCGATCGTTCCGTTCCTGCAGATGATAGCGCGGTTGTGTGCCAGTTGGATCCGCAGGGGTCAGAATCTCACTTAAATCAAGCATCGCAGCTTTAGGATAATCTGCAAGGTCAATCGGTTGTAGCAATTCGGGACGACCAATAATGTCGTTCAAAGACTTATGTCCGAGATTCGCGAGAATGGCTCGAACCTCGTTCGCTACACCCAACATGAAGTTAACAACCATCTCAGGAGTCCCAGGATACTTCGCACGGAGCGCGGGATCTTGCGTAGCTACACCGACAGGACATGTATTTAGATGGCATTGGCGCGCCATTACACATCCCGTTGCAACCATCGCTATTGTGCCAAAGCCGTACTCTTCTGCACCCAGCATGGCAGCGATGACAATATCGCGTCCAGAACGCATTCCGCCATCTGCCCGTAGAACGACGCGATCTCTTAACTCGTTCTCCACCAGCGCGCGTTGTGTTTCTGCAATTCCGAGTTCCCAAGGTGTACCCGCGTTCTTGATAGAACTCAGCGGCGATGCACCAGTGCCTCCTTCATGTCCACTCACTTGAATAACATCAGCGTAGCCCTTTGCTACACCTGATGCAATGGTTCCAACCAGAAATTCGGATACCAGTTTTACGGCAACCTTTGCCCGCGGATTTGCCTGCTTCAAATCATAGATGAGCTGCGCCAAATCCTCAATAGAATAGATGTCGTGGTGCGGTGGCGGCGAAATTAGCGGAACCCCCGGTACGGAGTGGCGAATAGAGGCAATTTCAGCGGTTACTTTGTGCCCCGGAATCTGCCCACCCTCTCCAGGTTTAGAACCCTGCGCCATCTTAATTTCCAATTCTCTCGCCGAAATTAGGTATGTTGGTGTGACACCGAAACGTCCGGATGCCACCTGTTTGATAGCACTCGAAGCGAGGTCTCCATTAGCCTGCGGCTTGAAACGTTTAGGGCTTTCACCACCTTCTCCGCTTCCGGATTTTGCACCGAGGCGGTTCATAGCGATAGCCAACGTCTCGTGTGTTTCACGGCTCAATGCTCCGAAAGACATGCTACCGGTTGTAAAACGACGAACAATATCCTCCGCGGGTTCTACTTCTTCAATCGGGATAGATGTGCTCGGCTTGAATGCAAGCAGGTCGCGTAAACTGGAAGGTTCACCGGCCTCAACAGCATCAACATATTCCTCATAATCTTCCGACTTACCTGCCTTGACAAACTTGTGGAGCGATTTAAACACTGTCGGATTGTACGCATGAAATTCGCCGTTTCGACGGAATCGGAAGTAGCCTGCCTCTTCAAGCGATACATCATCTCCGTTTCCTGAAAACGCTTCTGTGTGGAAATGGAGCGTCTCCGCAGCGATTTCGGCAAACCCGATGCCATTTAAGCGTGAGGTGGTACCCGTGAAACACTTATCAATAACAGTTGCATTGATACCAAGTGCCTCGAAAATCTGAGCACCACGATAACTTGACACCGTCGAAATCCCCATCTTCGCCATAATCTTCAAAATGCCTTTTTCGACGGTTGCCTTATAGGTTTCAACGGCTTTCGCTGCTGTGAGGCCTGCGAGTTCGTCATCCTCAGCGAGCTGAACGATCGTTGAAAACGCAAGATAAGGGTTGACTGCCGCTGCCCCATAACCGATGAGAACAGCAAAATGGTGTTCTTCTCTCGCATCTCCAGTTTCAGCGATAAGGCTTACTCGCATCCGTTTTCCTTCTCGAATCAAATGGTGATGAACCGCACCAACGGCAAGTGCCATTGGAATCGGGGCCGTATCAGGATTGACATCTTTATCGCTTAGCACGAGCAGCGTCGTTCCCGCATCAACCGCCTCAGAGGCACGTTGACACAACGTTTCCAGCGCGGTTTCTAAGCCTTGTTTGCCAGAAGATACAGGGAAACAAACACAAAGCGTTGCTATCTGAAAATCGGGTATATCCAGTTCTCGTAAGGCTTGTAGATCCGTATTTGTTAGGATTGGTGAAGGTAACCGGATAAGCCGAGCATGTGCTTCTGTTTCCGTGAGCAGACTATGCCGCCGCCCGAGATAAGTTGTGAGTGACATCACCAAGCGTTCCCGAATCGAGTCAATAGGCGGATTGGTTACCTGAGCGAAGCGTTGTTTGAAGTAACTGTAAAGCAAACGCGGATGCTGAGAAATCACTGCAGGTGGTGTATCATCGCCCATCGAACCGACTGCTTCCTTCGCTTCCGTCACCATGGGTTTGATAAAGCGTTCCACATCCTCAGTCATATAACCGAAGGCTTTCTGGTACATCGGCAGATGCTCAGGAACAGTCTCCGTCGTATCAGAAGCACCGTCCTTTTCAGTAGGAAGTGTTACGATGCCTTTCTGTACCCACTCAGCGTAAGGTTTCTGCTCAGCAACCCGATGCTTAATCTCCGAATCTTTCAGCAGTTTTCCTTCCGCTGTATCGACAGCAATCATCTGTCCAGGTCCTAAACGTCCCTTTTCCACAACGCAACTGTCGTCAAGTTCAATAATACCGACCTCAGAACCCATGACAACGGTTCCGTCTTCTGTGACTTTATAGCGTGCGGGTCGTAAGCCGTTTCTATCCAGACTCGCCCCAACGACCACACCATCCGTAAATGCGACCGCCGCTGGTCCGTCCCAAGGTTCGCTGACACATGAGAGGTACTCATAACAGGCTTTGAGCACATCCGGCATATCCGGAATCTGTTCATACGCCTCCGGGATCAGACACATCATGGCGTGCAGGATATCGCGGTCAGAGTGCGTTAATAACTCTAACACGCTATCCAAGCTCATTGAATCACTACCGTGTGGGTTGATTATGGGAACAAGTTTTTGGATATGTTCGTTCCAGAGGGGGGACTGCAAATCGGCTTCGCGCGCTCGCATCCAATTCCGATTGCCCATCAAGGTGTTGATTTCACCGTTGTGTGCAAGTGTATGGAAGGGTTGAGCGAGCATCCACGTAGAAGAGGTGTTTGTGCTGTAGCGTTGGTGGAAAACAGCAAGTGCTGCCTCAAAATCTGGATCTTTTAAGTCCAGATAAAATTGCGAAAGCTGTGGTGCTACCAACAATCCTTTGTAGACAATAGTTCGATGTGAAAAGGATGCGATATGGAATTCATCAAGTCCGGCTGCGGTGATACGATGCTCTAACTCTTTGCATATCAAGTACAAGCGTCTCTCAAAAGCGTCGTCTGTGAGTTGTTCTCGCCGCCCTACCAATACCTGTTGAATTTCGGGCATCGTTTCTAAAGCCTTGGTCCCAAGGGCAGAAAGGTCCAGAGGCACCGAGCGCCATCCGAGGAGCGGAACGCCGTATTGTTGTAACGTCTTCTCGACAAGCGCGCGCCCCTGTGCTTGTGCGCTCCGGTTGTGCCGTGGCAGGAAAATCATCCCGACACCGATGTCATTTATCGAATCAAGATGGACTCCGAACTTCTCAAGTTCTTTTTGAAATAGTTTCTCCGGGATTTGTGTTAAGATACCTGCCCCGTCGCCTGTCTTTGCGTCCGCCGCCACCGCGCCCCGGTGCGTTAAATTTGTTACTGCTTGCGTCGCCATCTTGATAATCTCGTGGCTCCGACTTCCGAAGCGGTTCGCGATAAAACCAACACCACAAGCATCTTTTTCTTTTAAATCGTTGTACATTTGTAAACTAACTCTCCATACATTCTTCTATGTTTCTTTTGCATCGGCATCCTGGAGCGAGTTCTTTATGCCTCACCATTTCGTATTTAATTCGCGGGGCGAGGTTCGCGTGCCTTCGCCATACCCCTTTTTATCATGGATAGAAATAAATCGGAAAACGGATTTCGCTTTCAGGGCTGGATAGGTCTGTTGTTTTGCTTAAGTCGGACGCTGACTACTCGTA
>VXXH01000047.1:8026-10735 GCA_009835515.1 Candidatus Poribacteria bacterium | reverse complement strand
ACGATATACTTAATGAACATCTACAAAAAGCGTCTGATGGCATTGATAACGATGAGGATGGCACTATTGATGAATATGGTGAGATCCCTTTGCTCTCTGAAATTCGAGGATGGGCAACTGATGGCATTGATAACGATGCCGATGGTTGGACAGATGAAGTTCCTGGCGACGCTACCGATGGCATTGATAACAACAACGATGGACAAATTGACGAGTCCGGTGAGTTCGTCGCCGCCAGCGAATCAAATATCTTCATCCCAAAAGGCGCGATCGTACTCCTCGACTTTAACTCCGTTACCCGTTACATCAACGCTGCAATGCTCGGCGGTACTGCTGTCATTTTTATTGAACCCGAAACCACCATCCGAGGCGAAGCAGAAAACAAGTTTGGCACCGTCCCCGCCAACATCCCGCGATTTTGGATTTCCAAAGAAGATGCCAACGTTCTCACACATTTACTTCAAGAACACCAAACGCAAGGCACTGAGGTGAATGTCCGGGTCAGAGGTAAGATGACTTGGGAACGTCGCGTCGGACAGAATATACGGGGCTTTTTGGAAGGTGGAGACCCCACGCTACGCGATGAACTCGTCGTTATCACCGCTTATTACGATTCCATGTCTGTGGTGCCAGCAATGGCGCCCGGCGCAGATCCGACTTGCGGGGTCGCAACCCTCATGGAACTCGCGCGCCTCTTTAGTCAACCCCAGTATCGTCCGGGGTACTCTGTTCTCTTTGTCGCAGTTGACGGGCATTTCCAGGGGCTTGCCGGTATGCGCGCCTTCATGGAAGGCATCGGACAGGATATTGTCGGGGCAGCTACAGACTCACCCGGAACACCGACAATGCACGGACTCCGCCGTGGGCTCTCTACAGATATCATCGAATTTGAAGAGTTGGGCAGAAGGCTGCTCTTCTCTATTGACCGAAGCGTTCTCGTCGATCTACCAGCCGGTTTCTACCACGGTATACACAACGTAAAGGCGGATTTGGACTCGCTCGGAACAACACTTGACGGTTTGGCAGAAACTCGTTCTGAGATCGAAGATCTCACAGAGCAACAGCGAGACTTTTCAGAACGGCAGAAGAAGCAAGCTGATAGAAATCGAAAGCGCGAGAAGCAAGGGTTTACTGGCGAAGAGAAAAGCCGGTTGTTGGCAAATCTCGCTCGCTCAAAGAAAGAGGCGTTACAAACAACACACTTCCTCCGAGATGTCGTTGAAAGGTTAGCTGAAGTACGCACCGTAGCACTCAACACAAGTCGAGAAGCGCAGCACGAATTAATTGTGACGCTTGCACTGCCGATAGCTCGCCTTGATGTATGGGCAGTGGATAAACTCACTCAGGCTGTAGAAACAGGAGTTATCGACGAATATGCCAGACACCCAAATGACGCATATCTGGTACCCAAAGAACAGGGTTCAGGCTGGTATATCCCTGTTCCCGGAGACCTCCCCGAAAACCTCCTCCCTGATATTGAGATGCTTAACAAAACCCTCGCAAGCTGGGAAATGAGCGATAAACGTAAATTTGCCCTGATGTGGACCCCTGAAAAAATACTTGACCGACATCTCGATTTACACTCGCTCAATAAAGCGAAAGACGCACGCGGCGTTTTGCGAGATGCTACCGACACCCAAGCAGGTGCAATCCAGCGCGAAACCCAACTACTTGAGAAGGTCCTGGCACAAATCCCTGACAGCCAACCTGTTGAAGATGGAATTAAGGCAAGCATTCGGAAACTCAAGGAAACAGTATTGTCGCAAGACCCGAGTCAATTGATTTACGGTGGACAGTTCTTATCGAAAGCCGGTGTGGAACGACTAAACACTATTGATACCCAACTCCGACAACGTTTAGCCGAATCCGAGGACTCTGTTGACATCGGTATACTAACAGCTGATCTGCTCAAGGACAAACAGGGTATCTTTGAAATAGCACTTCGGAACGCTCGGTTGGAGCGGACACGTATTGAAAACTTACTCGCAGCTGCCGGAACACTCGGACGCGAATATTTGGCTGAAGAACGCCTCATTTTAGAAAACTATCTATCAGACGCTGAGGTGGACCAGGCACTGAAACTCCGTTTACGTATCGCATCATACATTAATGAAACAGAATTATTGGCGATTGTCAAAAAACGCGCAGATACGGACATTATAGCACTCGAAAATCTTATCGAGCGTCTTCCGACGTTGTATGCAGATTTCGACGAGGAGACGAAGACACTCCTACGTGATAACATGCTAACCCTCCGAAATGCCCGTTTCCGCAACATCCAGAGTCGCGTTGAAAAGATGTTGCGGATTGATACAAGTGAGTACAATCGGAAACTCGGGCAGATTGAAGCAGCAATCGCACTCCAAGACCTGTTCAACCGCTATTATACCTCACTCTATGTTAGCATTGATCTCTCCTCTCAATCGGATCAGTTCGGCGTATTTAATAAAGGTTGGTTCTACGACCAACAACCCGAATTTGTACTGCGCCGTGAGTTTGCCAGTATCGGTAATAAACTCGCCACCTACGCGCAAGATGCCGACTTCGGTGTACGTATCCGAAAACTTTGGCAATGGACAGATGACCAGATACGACAGGCGGTTATGGCACGCCAATGGACCGTCGCGAATGGGATTTCCGACAAAACCGCACTCGAAGGAAAGACCCTTGAAACGCTACTCAGTTCGCACTTCGGTAAACTCACTGGAC
>VXXH01000047.1:0-8016 GCA_009835515.1 Candidatus Poribacteria bacterium | reverse complement strand
ATGCGTAAGGATATGGATTATATCCGAAAAGAGGTTGAACGCTTCATCCGAAACGATGTACGCACCGCAAAGAAAAATCGGAAGAACAGTATTCGTACACGTGAGCAACTCGATGCAATGCTCCGACTGCGACATGAGGACCCAGATACCTTCTCCGATGATGAAATTGAAGACATCAAAACCCTCATTTCAATCGCAGGGCTCGGCGGACAATCCAACTTCGTTAACGCCATATCCGCAAGCGGTGGAAAGACATGGAAAACGTACATCCCCGGTAAAATCGCCTTTGACAGCGAAGTCGCAACTCTTGTTGGGAAAACCGGAATCGCTTTTGCAACGATTGAAGATGCTCGCGTCTTAACCGATACACCGCTTGATACAATTGACCGCGTTGATCTGAACAAAGACGGTAATCTCCATCAGCAAGCACAGACACTCGCATCAATACTCATCCAAGCACTCCGCGATGAAGAGATGCCGACCGCCGCTCGGGTCGGCAATTTCTACTGCAACCTTTTCGGTGATGTCGTCGAATTCGATGCACGGGAGTCCGCACTTCCCAATAAGCCGGTACCTTATCCCATTCTGACACTCCGCAGAAGACATAAAACCATGATGGGTGTGCGCGGTGATCTGTTCGTCATGGGCGATAACAAAGGCAACTTTGAAGTCGCCGGATTAGCCATGGAGGGCAGAGCCACACGGCGGCTCGGTGGTGCGCAAGAAGTCGAAGCATACATCCTTGACAAGGATTCAGGGGATATTGTCTACGCTCCCGATTTAGGGAACTACGGTGCGAAACTGCTCCCAAATAAAGTGCCTATTAATACCCGGCGGCGTGGGTGTCGTGTCGTAACATTCCCGTGTGTATCCACGACTATCTACGATTTGGTTGACCAGCGGTATCTGCGAACCTTGCGGGAACTTGAAATTTACGACGCACTCACGGATAGCGCGCCGGAGAAGTATGGAATGTCCAAACCCTGGCAGCAAGAAGGGGTCTCCGCAGCTGAACCGATCGCCCTCGTCTACAGCGAACCGAATACCCGTATTAAAATCGGAATGGCTTACGGGCAGATCGGGAAACGTCTCCTACTCATCAAAGCGACGAAGAGCGGGATGAAGAACCCCACACTTTACACCGGTGAAGGGTTTGTCGTCCGTGAAAATGGACGGATCCGTCTTACTCCCTACGTCGTTGTTCGAGATATGTGGTGGCTTGATGAGAACCGATCACGGCTCTATAAACGTTTCGGTATCTCCAGCGACCGGCTTGACAAACTGCATCAATTCGCAAATGAATACCTCGCGCGCGCCGAGACAGAGCTACTCCAAAGTGATTATCAACAAGCACTCAAACTTGCACGCGCCGCATGGGGCTATGAATCTCGCGCATACCCAGATGTCAAACAGACCGGTAACGATGTTGTCAACGGTGTGATGTTCTACCTTGCACTACTGATGCCGTTTGCCTACTTTATGGAGCGACTCGTCTTCGGTTTCCCAAATATCCATAAGCAAATTCTCGGTTCGTTCGGTATCTTTTTACTCGTATTCTTCTTCCTAAGCCAGGTTCACCCTGCCTTCCAAATCACGACCACCCCTGTGATTATTTTGATTGCGTTTGTTGTCCTTGCCTTGACGGTTATTGTTATCAGTATTATTGTCCGGAAATTTGAAGAGCAGCTCGAAAAAATTCGGCAAGAAGGCAGCAAAGTTTACAAGGCTGATGTCGGCAGGTTGAGTGCAAGCGCCGCAGCGTTTAGCTTGGGGATTTCCAACATGCGGAAACGGAAAGGCCGGACAATCCTGACATGTTGCACGTTGGTAATTCTTACTTTCACGGTTATCTCGTTTACCTCCGTACGAACGTTTATGCATCCGAATAGAACGAGTCTCCCACAGGTGACACCGCGCTATACAGGACTCCTCATCCGAGACCAGTACTGGCGTCCGCTTGAGGAACCTGTGTTGACCTCTGTGCTCAACGACATGCAGAAAACACAAATCACACTGACCGCCTTAGAGCGACTTCTGGCACGGAAAAATGAGATCCTCGTCAAACAGGGACAACAACCGATTAATGTACCAGAGGCTGTCGCTGCTTTAGAACAAAACGGCTTCATTGAACAGGTAGACGAAGAAGCCATCGTAACCGTCCGGAACGTCGTCGCACCACGTGCTTGGTATCAATCCTCAGGGACTGGAGATCAATCCTTTGTGCAGCTAACACGCACACCAAACATGGCAGACCCATCACCCCCAACGCATCAACTCACCGGTGAAGCATTGACCTTCGCTGCAAACATGCTCGTCGGAATGAATGAATCAGAACCCGCTGTTAGTGGTATTAATAGATACCTGCAATATGGAAAATGGTTTGATCCTGCTGATGCCACTGAATGGCCTACGGAGTGGCCCTATGCGATTGTTCTACCGAAAGGGATGGCAGAATTGCTGAAAATCACCGAAAGCGATATGGGCAAGGCGACCGTTTCTGTCTATGGCGCGGACTTTACTGTCGTCGGTGTGCTCGGCATCGGGTTCAAAGATCTCACAGATAACGATGGCGAAGAACTGACACCCGTCGATTATCAATTAATGCAACAGCAACGCAGTCGTGGGGCTACAGGCGATGAAACGCTCGAAGGTGAATTGCAGAAATACCTCCACCTCACGCCAGACAGTATCGCTATTCTGCCTTATGAGGTGGTCATGAACCAAGGCGGCACGCTCCGCAGCGTCGCCGTTAATATGGAACCGCGAGAAGATGACCCCCAACTGCTCGGAGCAATTGATAAGCTGGACCTCATCATGGCACCCCTCATGAACCGCATCGCTCTTGACTTCTTCGTCGGACGTGATAAAGACACGTATCTCTATAGTAGTATCGGGATGACGAGCTTCAGTGGAATGGGCAATCTATTCGTACCGATTTTGATTGCCGCGCTCATCGTACTCAACACGATGCTTGGGGCGGTCTATGAACGTGTCCGGGAGATCAGTATTTACAGTTCTGTCGGCCTCGCACCTGTACATATCGCCTTCCTTTTCCTTGCTGAAGCCTGTGTATACGCTATCGTCGGGGCTGTGCTGGGTTACCTTATGGGGCAGGCAATAGCAACGACACTTGTCCACTTCGGATGGCTCGCTGGGTTGACCCTCAACTATTCGTCAATGTCAACCGTTGTCGCAACGATTATCGTCATGATTGTGGTGCTCCTGAGTACCCTCTATCCGGCAATCAAAGCCTCACGGATGGCTGTCCCTGATATTGAACGTAAATGGAAACTCCCGGAACCAGAAGGCGATGTCTGGCACTTCAATCTGCCTTTCACGGTGCTTGAAGAAGAGGCACTCGGTTTGAATGTCTTTATGCGCGACTATTTTGAGGCGCACGCAGATGAATCCGCAAGCGATTTCTACACCGACCAAGTCGCCTTCAGCGAAACTGCAGAAGACTCATACCAAATCGGAATGATGGTATGGTTGGCACCCTATGACTTGGGGGTGAGCCAATCAATTCAATTTGTTACCTCGCCTGTGGGGGGTGAGGAGGAAGATCTCTACAAAATTACGTTGGATGTACATCGCGAGAGCGGCGAGATCGCCTCTTGGAAACGGGTGAACCGACGCTTCCTCAACCTGCTACGGAAGCAGCTGCTTATCTGGCGGACGTTCAGCGTCGATATACGTTCAGAGTTCCATGAACGCGGTAGAACCGAAGGCACAGATGCCGCAACGGAGGAAACATCCCAAATGGATCCGGTCCGGACACCAGCGGACTAAGGTTTTCGGTGAAGTCCAGACGAAAATTAGGAACATATAGGAGTTTCCAAACCCAATACAGAATTAACCAGAAACCATCGTGAAGCAGATCGCTTATGGGCGAGTACGCCGCAAAACGCAGTGGAACGATGATCAAAGGACCATAGTTAAAAATATGGAAAAAGTAGCAACTACTATTATCATCATCGGCAGCTTCTTATGGCTGTTCATTGTTATCGCTCTTGATGGACGTTGGCAATGGCAAATGTTCTCGGCTCTTGTGCTGACAATTGGTATCTTCTGCGCGCATTTCTGGGAAGAGCTACGAGACACCGACAGCACTAAAGAGTCAGGCGACGAGTGAGAATTAGTTGTCAGTTGTCGATTGTCAGAAAGAAAAAGAATGGGTTCTTACCGATAACTGATAACGCATAAAAGGAGAACATTCAATTTGGCGAGAGAAAGAGTAACACAAGCAGATGAATGGCAAGCTTGGGCACAGCGATACGACATTGAAGGCGGTATCCGTACCTTTGAGTCGGGGTTGACGGTTAAGGTGTTCATCGGAGCACTTTTCGTCGGCTTGTTGATGATGCCAGGTTCCATCTATCTCAGTTATGTATCCGGTGAATCCGGTGCTGGTGCAGCACCTTGGGTCGCCGTAATTCTATTTACCGAGCTCGCTCGGCGTTCCTTTACAACCGCCCGGCGGCAGGAACTCTATATGCTCCTCGGGTTAACCGGCGCAGCTGTCGGAAGTGGTATGCAGTACCGAAGTTTTATCTGGTACGCCTACTTCATCAATACCCCGCAGGCGGCTTCCTATGAAATCGCTGACAAAATTCCTGCATGGATTGTACCCGCAGGCGATTCCGTCGGCGTACTCACGCGAAGTTTATTGCATCCCGACTGGTTCCTACCCATTGCCATTTACCTCGCAGGAAAACTCCTCGGCACGTTGCGCTCTGTTAGCGCGCAGTATATCTTGTTCCGGCTCACGGCGGACCTCGAACGGCTCCCATATCCGATGGCACCCATTACGGCACAGGGCGCAACCGCATTGGCTGAAACAACCGGGAAAGAAGAGACTTGGCGATGGCGCGTCTTCTCTATCGGTTCTATGGCAGGGCTAATTTGGGGATTCCTCTATATCGGTGTCCCTTCGCTCACTGGTGTCATGATGAGCCAGCCGATTCAGATTCTGAAGATCCCGTGGATAGATTTCACACAAAGTATTGAAGGGTTCGCACCAACCGGTGTTTTCGCTTTCCGAACTGACTTCGGGCAGATGCTCTTTGGATTCGTGCTGCCGTTCCCGATTGTCATGACAGAGTTCATTACTGCAATGGCATCGCAATTCATTTTGAACCCCCAAATTCTCTACCGATACGAGATCCTCCACCAGTGGAAACCTGGGTTGGATGTCCGGGGTGTCGGCTTGTTCAACGGGCTGGATTTCTGGATGAGTTACGGTATGGGGAAAGCCTTTAGTCTCGCACTCGTCGGCATGGCGGCTTCGATCCCGATGCTTTTTAAACTACAGAGATCCAAAAAGACCGCCGGAGAACGCGGTTCCTTCGCTACGCCTCCGAACCGTGGCGATTTCCCGATATGGTTGATGGGTTTATTGTGGTTCGTCGGTATGGGCGGATTCGTATGGCTTATTCACTGGATGGTCCCGAACTTCCCGTTGAGTTTCCTGTTAGGCTTTGCATTCCTGTATACACCGCTCAACTCGTATATTACCGCACGAACTTTCGGGGTGTTGGGACGCGACCTATTTGATATACCCTATTTACACGAAATTACCTTTATTTTAAGCCGATACGAGGAGATAGATATCTGGTTCGCACCGCTGCCAGACGAAGATTATGGACGCGGTACGCAGAGTTGGCGAGTGCTTGAATTGACAGGCACAACTTTCACCTCAAACCTTGCTGGCACACTCCTGATTATGCCAATCTTGATCGTCAGTGGGATTGTGGTGATGCACTTTATCTGGAAGATTGCTCCTATTCCGAGTGCGCAGTATCCATTCGCACAGATGATGTGGCCCATTAACGCCACAAATGAATGTCTCTGGAAAACTTCACTGCGGGATGGAAATAGCCAAATGCTTCAAGCAATTCGCGGTGATTATGTCTCCGCTGGATTTACCTCAAGCCTCGCAATCTACGGTATGTTGTGGGTCTTTAAACTACCCTCAATGTGGTTCTATGGCATTATTGGAGGTATTGGGGCTGATCCGGGCAGCATGATCGCACGGCTACTCGGGGCGGTTATCGGGCGATTCTATATGATTAAGCGGTTCGGTATGAAACGCTGGTATATGTTCAATCCAGTGCTCGCAGCAGGGTTTGCGTGTGGGGTCGGTCTCATCGGTATGGGGACCGTTGCTATTGCCCTTGTCTCCAAAGCCGTTATCGTCAAACCGTTTTAAGAGTTGTCAGTACGGATTTTTTTTCAAAAAATCTTTTCAGTTATCGGTTTTCAGAAAGAGGCATGCCGCTCGTCAGAAATCTCCTTAACTGACAACTGACAACTGACAACTGATAACTATATAAACATGGACTGGACTGTTTTTGGCTGGGCAGGCATACAACTCGAAATACCCACGACATGGGAACTCAGCGGACTCAGCGGAGACCAGAAAACAGGGTATCTCCGGCTTGATGATGGAGATATGCCACGCCTCGAACTCAAATGGGCGCATACGCGACGCAAAAAACCTGATCTCCACGCAACGCTTGACGAATACTTTAAGTTGATTCGCAAGACCTACAAAAGAAAAGGTACCGAACTCTCCTTCCGCCGGAACGTCAACCTCATTAAAGAGGAGGAATTCTTTGAAGGACGCAACGTCCTCGGTTTTAGCTGGAAGGGCGACATTCGTGCCAATGGATTGATTTTCCACGTCGGGAAACGGATCACAATCGTACAGGTCATGGGACGGCTCAAAGAGAACTGGCGACCCACGGTACTCCGAATTTTCCAATCAATTGTAGACCGTAGTGAGGCACCACGGACATTGTGGAGTGCTTACGGGCTTAAGTTGGGGGTGCCGAAAGAATACAAATTGGAACGTCAGAAGCTGCTCAGCGGCTATCTACTGTTTGTGTTTGTGGCAAAACGTGTGCGTTTTCAAAGCGCGCTCCGGCTCGCTAAACTGGTACATGACCGCGTACGAAAGACGAACGGCTCCGGTGGAAACACGGGTTTTGCGCCTCCCGACGTGGGACGGCTCAGTATTGAACGATACGGTCCCGCAGAGATGATGTTAGGCGACTATAAAGATGCGTCGAACCCACTGGAAGCATGGTTTCGCGCAAAATATGCAAAAGCGATTCGCGGCTACGGGTTTGAGGTGACCTCTCACATAGATGGAGGTGATGAACGGTTGACACTCGTTGGAGAACAGACACGGTTCTACGACGGTGTACCCTTCAGTCCTGTGTTGATACTCGATAAGCTTTCCAAGCGGACAGCATTCGCGTTTCATCTCTGGCGATGCAATCATTCTAATCGGATCTATGTTATCCAGTCTATCGGGAGCGACAATGGGGGCCCGACTGTCCAGAAGGTCGCTGAAAGCATTGAATGCCACTGATAGTTATCAGTTTTCGGTTATCAGTTTTCGGTTAAGAGTTACCTTGTGGCAGTCCCGTTTGTTGTATCCGCTACAGAAACCCTCTTTAACTGACAACTGACAACTATTCTGCTAACGGTTGACGGTTTCCGACAACCGACAACCGACAACCAATATGCTAAACAGACTTCTTTATACCCTCAAACTCAAAAAACGTCCCGACATGGACCGGACACGGGTCATGAAGGCGTTCCCCGTGCGGAATCAGCTGATAACTTGGGAAATAGACGACAAAGGCGAAGCCGCGCTCGTCATTCCACAGAAAGAGACGCTCTGGATCCGGCTCGTCAGTAAACTCTTCATGCTTCCCGGGAAAAGAGTGATTGTGCTCGATTCTATCGGAACTTACGTCTGGCAGATGTGTGACGGCAAGCATACCATTTCACAGATTACCAACGGTGTCCAAAAGCAGTACCAATTGACACGAAAAGAGGCAGAAACCTCGCTCTTTACGTTTATGCAGCAGCTCGGCAAGCGGAACTTTATACAGTTCGCTGTTCCGCAACAGAATGCACCCGCAGCACCCTTGGAACCCGAACCTGCAAAGCCGGGGCTTCTTGGATTCCTACAGAGACGATAAAGCAGTAGTTGTCAGTTGTCGG
>VXXH01000645.1 GCA_009835515.1 Candidatus Poribacteria bacterium | reverse complement strand
GTATTGCGTAAGCCCTAAATTTTTTATTTTACGATAAAATCTTAACTCACCGTCCAAACACACGCCTATTTTTCCAGAATTATGCACCCGTTTTACGCCTAAGTAGCGTCACCAGATTTGAAAACAGAACGATGAAACCACTCTTTTTTGGAGGCGACCTATGAAAAAGGACGATGCTGAACTCATTCAACGCGTACTTGAAGGCGACGATAACGCTTTTTCCGTGCTTGTGAGAAAATACCAAAAACAGGTGCACGCGCTCGCGTGGCGGAAAATCGGGGATTTCCATACCGCAGAGGAGATTACACAGGACACGTTCCTGAAAGCATACAAGAAACTCGCCACACTCAAGGAACCACAGCGTTTCGCCAGTTGGCTTTATGTCATCGCCGCGAATCGCTGTAGCTCTTGGCTCCGAAAAAAGCGGTTGTGGACGCAGCCACTCGAGGAACTTGAGGAGACAGACAACGCGCGCGTACAAACAGGTACATATTCGGGATACGTCGCTGCGGAAAACGAGCGTACAACCGCAGAAGCACAGCGCGATGTCGTCAAAAAGTTGCTCGCGAGACTGCAAGAGAGCGAACGTACTGTCATCACGCTCCACTACTTTGGCGAGATGTCGTGCACAGAGATCGGCACGTTTCTGGGGGTATCGGCAAACACGATTAAGAGCCGCCTCCGCCGAGCACAGCAGCGTTTAAAGAGAGAAGAACCGATGATTCGAGAGGCGTTAGAAAACTTCCAAATCACGCCGAACCTCACAGAGAATATTATGCGAGAGGTCGCCCGTATTAAACCCGCTACACCGTCCAGTAGCAAGCCTTTCGCACCGTGGACAATCGCCGCTTCTACAGTAGCAGTGGTGTTACTAATGTTGGGTATTGGAAATCAACAACACGCAATCCGTTTTCAACAACCCTATAGCCTTGATGCCGCATCGGAGATGACGGTTGAACTGATTGAGACACCCATCGTGCTGAATATTGCATCAAAACCCGATATACGGACGCAGATCGGAAGCACCAACACACCCAACAAAAGCAGCAAATCTGAACAACGACCTAATGATGCGTCAGCATTCATCGCGGAAGCACACGCCGATGAACTTGTCGATGATTACACAAAATGGCAACTCCCCAAAGACGCTAAAGCGCGGTTCGGAAAGGGTGGCATTAATACCCTTCAATTCTCACCCGATGGCACACAAATCGCTGTCGGAAGTAACATCGGTGTGTGGCTCTACGATGTAGAGACAGGAAAAGAGATTAATATGTTCCCAGGCATGTGTGAGTCCATCGTTTTTTCACCGGATGGGCAATTCATCGCAAGTAGCGGGAGCCGCCCCGGACTTCAGTTGTGGGAGATAACTACTGGTCAGAAAATGTCACATATTGAGAAACTGCTTCCTGCCGCGGCACTGCATTTCTCTGAGGATAGCAAAACAGTTGTCAGTTTGGGGAACTGGACAAACACCATTGACAAGTTAGATATTGAAACAGGTGAGGCAAATGTGAAGAAAATCAAAGAAATGGTAAAGAGAGCAAATTCGTCTCAATCTTACGCCCTCACAGCGGATAAATTTGCAGTCGGTAGGCGGGACGGAAAGATCGAACTGGGAAGCACAATGACCGGTGAAAAATTCTCTACCCTCAGCGGACATACAGGCGGAATCCAGGAACGGTTACCACCCGCAGCAGATGAGGAGATCCCGCCAGCAGGAGAGATTCGGTGGCGGTTTTCAGACGGTACCCCTAACTCCGTGTTAGCCTTAGCATTTTCACCCGATGGGACAAAACTCGCCAGTGGAAGTAAGGATAAAACGGTGCGATTATGGGATACTTTCACCAACGACGAATTGGTTACCCTCCGAAAACATACAGGTTCGACAAACGCTTTAGCATTCTCACCGGATGGGAAAATGCTCGCAAGTGGGAGCACCGATAAGACCGTGCAGTTGTGGGATGCTGCGACCGGCGCGCACCTCGCAACGTTCGATGAGCATATTAGCGGTATTGCAGCACTCACATTTTCGCCAGACGGACGTACCCTCGCAAGCGGAAGTACGGATGGTACAATCCAATTTTGGAACACAACCACCAAAACATTGTTACCGATTCGTCTCACAGAACACATGGAGTGGGTGAAAGCAGTCTCCTTCCTTGAAGACAATTCTATGCTCGCCAGCGTTGACTTTAACGGCGTAATTACTTTGTGGGACCTAAAGACATCGCAAAAAACCGCGGTTCAAACGATAGGACCTCGGCATTTCTTAATGACTTCAGCGTTTTCACCGCATGGAACGAAACTCGTTAGCACCGGTGCAAAATCCGTCACATTCCTCAACATAGGTCCCAGTAAGCTTGTCACCACGCAGGAGCCAGATCATCTGGTCCGTCTGACAGATGTTCGTACGGGACGTGAATTAGCAACCCTAACAAAGACAGTTGGCGGAATGAATCAAGAAGTAGGTATGGCTTTTTCGCCTGACGGAAAAGTGGTAGCCTTCCACGGTTCGGGTGGGATTCATGTATGGCAGACAGAAACGAGGGATGTTCTTACTATCCGATTCTTAGAACAAAACAATAATGACGCGATGGTCGAGCGGCACATGGTGGCTCAACTGCTAAACGAAGTCACGGTTCTGATGTTCTCACCAGATGGCAAAAAACTTGTTAGTGGAACCATGGGCGGAAAGGTTCAGATGTGGGACGCTGAAACCGGTGCTGAGTTAGCACCCTTCCTTGCTGGACAGGAGCTGCCTGCCGATCTTACCGTGAGTTATGAAGATCCGATTACAGCGTTGGCGTTCTCTCCAAATGGGGCATTACTCGCTGTCGGAAGTCAACAAAAAATCCGTTTATTGGGTAGCAGTAAGCAGCCTCGCCTTAAAGATGTAACATACGGTACGCACTCATTAGCATTTTCACCCGATGACACTGTTCTCGTCGCAGGACTTAGAAACGGTGGAATTGAGTTATGGGATTTGACAACTGGCGAAAAAATCAACACACTCAATGGACACACAGCAACGGTAGAAACGTTAGTCTTTTCACCCGATGCAAAGACGCTCGTTAGTACTGGACAAGACGGAACTATTCTTTTCTGGGATTGGGATAAAATCCTACAAGGTTTGCATGGCATCGAAAAACAGTAACCAGCACTCTCAAAAGCGTGTGCCTTCTACGATATTTCTGATTCAAAAACACGAGCGGAGGAAATAATGGATAGGTTTTATAGGTTCCTACTGATATCTACACTCCTAATCGTCTCCGCTGTATTTGCAGTGGAAGCACAAAAAGAGGAAGCAACCGAAAATTATACAAAATGGCAACTCCCCAAAGCAGCGAAAGCACGATTCGGAAAAGGCGGGATTAATGCCATTCAATTCTCACCAGACGGCACACAAATCGCTGTTGGAAGTAACATCGGTTTGTGGCTTTACGATGTTCAAACTGCAAAAGAAATCTCCATGTTCCCTGGTATGTGCCAATCCATCGCTTTTTCGCCTGATGGACGATTCATCGCCAGTGGTGGCAGCAAGTATACGGGCGGCGGTAGGTTCCGCGTAAAGGAACTCCAGTTGTGGGAGATAACTACAAATCACAGAGTGCCACTTACCGATGACTTTCCTCATGCTTCAGCCCTACGCTTCTCTGAAGATGGCAAAACGTTGCTCAGTTTGGGAAACTGGGGAGATTCAATTGGTAGGTTAGATGTTGAAACCGGACAAGGAAATGTAAAGAATATCAAAGAGCGATCTTGGGAAGTGATAAAGCATCGATCGACTCCTGAACCGTACGCCCTCACGCACGATAAATTTGCCGTTGGCGGTCAGAACGGAAAGATCGAATTGTGGGACACAACAACTGGGAAAAAACTGTCTACCCTCAGCGGTCACGGTGGGATTTTACCCCCAATAGAGGACAGGTTGGCAATTCAAGAGGATAATCACGATCAACCGTTTTTCCTCCCAGATGAGGGTGTTCACGTGTTAATCTTGGAATTTTCGCCGGATGGCACTCGACTCGCAAGTGGAAGCAAAGATAAAACCGTCCGATTATGGGATACAGCCACCAACAACGAATTAGCTATCCTCCGGAAACACACGGGTTGGACAAATGTGTTAGCATTCTCACCGGACGGAAAAATGCTTGCAAGTGGGAGTACCGATAAGACAATCCTGTTATGGGATACAGCCACTGCTGAATTGATCATGAAGCTTACCGGACATCTAAATAGCATTGCTGCGCTAACGTTTTCACCTGACGGCAGCACGCTTGCAAGTGGAAGTTCAGATGGCACAACCAGGTTCTGGAACATAGAAACCGGAGATTTGCTGCCCCTCCATATTATCGGACATACGCAGTGGGTGAAAGCAGGGTCCTTCTTTAAAGATAGTTCCACGCTTGCAAGCGTTGCGTTTAACGGGGTAATTACCCTCTGGGATATGAAGACATCGGAAAAAACGGGTTTACAGGCTTCAGGATCCCGGGATTTGTTATCGACTTTAGCGTTTTCACCGGATGGAACCAAACTCGCCAGTCTTGGTGTAAAGAAAGGTAGTATATGCTTTGAAGTAGGTTCAGGGACAGAGATTTCTACGTATGAGTCGGATCCTCTGATTCGTCTAACCGATGTTAGTACAGGGGGTGAGTTAGCAAACCTAACAAATATCAATTTAGGGGCAAAAGGTATGGTTTTTTCACCTGATGGAAAAACGGTAGCTTTTGGCGGCTCGGGTAAAATTCACTTGTGGAATACAGAGACAGGCAGCAGTCTCAATATATCTCCTTTAGATGGAAACGTTATTCATAAGAAACCCAATCAGACCGAGGGAGAGCGTGCTTTGGAATTTCCGCAAGGCATGATGTTCCATAACATGGTTGAAATTAGTGCTTTGGGATTCTCACCTGACGGGAAAAAACTTGTCAGTGGAACCATGGGCGGAAGGGTTCAGGTGTGGGATGCGGAAACTGGTATTGAGTTAGCTCCCTTCTTTGCTGGACAGGATGATGCAGTAAAGACGGAACCCGGTAAAATTAGTGCCACGTATCACGACGCTATCACAGCGGTGGCATTCTCGCCAAATGGCACCTTGCTTGCTGTCGGGAGTTATAAACGTATCCGTGTGTTGGGAAGCCATAAAAAGACACGTCTTAAGGAAATAGTACTCCGCGGTGTTGAAACCTTAGTGTTTTCACCCGATAGTACTGTGCTTCTTGCTGGACTTAGAACCGGTGCGATCAACTTATGGAATTTGACAACGGGGAACAAACTCACAACACTCGATGGACATGCAGGACCGGTAGGGACGCTGGTATTTTCACCCGATGGAAAAACACTCGTCAGCACTGGACAAGACGGCATAATCCTCCTATGGGATTGGGATGAAGCCATCAAGGGTTCATCTGCAATGAAGGAATAAAAAGAAAATAGTTATCGGTTGTCAGATGCCGCCCCTACGGGGCTTGGATTCTTTGGTCTTCACGTTGCTACACAGATACCACCGCTACGGGGTTCAAGAGGGTTTTGGCGTATACACGGTTTGTGGCTATGATCTGGTGCGGTTGATTGAAGATTAATTTATTAATTCGGTAATTTTTGGGGAAGTCCGGTTCGGTTAGGAATGCAGGTCGCAAATGTAAAGCAAAGACAAATTTTGCCGCGTGTGGGCAAAATTTGGGTGTGTACACCGCAAAACCGAACCTACCGGGCCTGGAGAAAATATAGAATTACCGATTTATTTTTTTTAACTTCATGAAACCGTACCTATCGGATCTACGATTACCCCTCTAAAATCTAATCCTAAGAGACATGCGGTGGCTGCCACCTAACGCCGGATGGTTTGCAAACGCATAGTCTAACCCCGCGCCTGCACCGGTGACGAACCGGAGGTTCAACCCAACGCCTGCGGTCAAACGCCGAGTGCGTTCAATTCCTTTACGCTCATCAAAGCCAACACGCAACGAAAGTAGATCAAAGAGTGTCCATTCAGCACCGCCATGCAACTCAACGCCGTCTTTGATATAGGTATCCAAAGCGAAAATAAGAGTGCTACGGAAAATGGCAAGTGTATGTGTCGTTGCGATGCCGATTTTCAGATGCGGCGGTATCGTCTCGGTGTGAGATGTCAGGTCTGCTGATGGCGGCGGTGTGTTCCAATAGATTTTTGTCCGAAAAACATCGCTGGCTTGCAATCCGAGCGTCAGACGATGGGATTTTTCTGGATTTGTCATCGCAACAAAACCGATGTCTGCACCGCCACCGATGGCATTTGTTGTCCGATAGCCGCTCATGTAGAGAAGTTTGAGTGTGCTACCAAGGCGGAGATCAATACCGTGAAAAGAAGGGAGCATCCAACCAGATGCAAGGAGGAACGCGTTATCCGTACTATTGAAAGTCCCAATTACTTTTGGACGGTTCGTAGGTCCGACAGGACGCGTGACTATCGGTAGACTGGTAATAGGAATATCGTCAACACCGACGCGTAGCCAACTTACACCGATTGCACCTCGTTTTTTAATCGGATGGACATAACTCACAAAGTCATATGCGTCCTCTCCATTGAGTGTGGAATGCATGAAACTAACTTCATATCGGGTGAGGTATCCCAATCCAGCAGGATTCCAATAAGCCGCGTAGGCATTGTCACTCAAGGCAGTCCCTGCACCGCCCATAGCAAGGGCGCGAGCACCGACACCAAGCGTTAGGAAGTCCGCGGTATACTTCGCATCTGCAGATGGAGTAGTCACCACACAGAACACGATTATAGATACAACAAAAAGTTTGCAAGTGTCTCTAAAGTGTTCTAAAGCCGTGAAGTGAGGGAGAGGATTTTGAATAACTTTAGCACATTTTATGGACTTCAGCACACTTTTAAACTTTGATTTATGTTTCATTGTTTTTGGTTACCGGTTGAAAACTATTAAC
Source organism: Candidatus Poribacteria bacterium (assembly GCA_009835515.1). GTDB lineage: Bacteria > Poribacteria > WGA-4E > WGA-4E > WGA-3G > WGA-3G. The sequence continues at coordinate 3,809 of VXXH01000645.1, read as the reverse complement.
GCAATTTCATCATTTTGAGTATCTCGGTAATGTCTTTTTCACCTTCACGTTGGATTTTGAGTTTGGCGTAGTAAACACCATTTGCGACTTCAACGCCATCTGCATCTCTACCATCCCATTCCACCATCAAGAATCCTGGCGTCGCTGGTATAGAGAGTTCCCGAATCAATCTTCCACTCAACGTATAGATTTTCACATCAATCGAGTCAGCAGGTGCCGTTAGTTCACACGTGATCGTAGTTTTACGCGGAAATGGGTTTGGATAATTCAGAAACGATAGGAGCTGCAAGTCGTCATGAACCCGAAATGTGATGCGTTTCGTGTCAGTATTCCCATGGACATCGCTTGCTGTCAAGCGAAGTTCGTACTCGCGTGGCTCAAGTTCTGGAGACGGATATGTCAAAACAAGCTGATTGGAACCCGGGTGATACGTCAATTGATACGCTTCTGGTGCGATACGTTCATACTCTCCCGATACTCTTCCTAACTCTAACAGCAAGGGCCGTGTCAGGTAATCAAGACCACTCGGATCAGTTAGCGTCGCGCCAATTAGAGGTTCGGGGTCTGTTGCATCTCCCGGCACGAAGTGCTGCTGGTTACCAATAGTGAGTTGGATATCTGGTGGCACAGTGTCGTCGCTGTAGACGAGTGTGACCGGTCCCAGCCTGTCGGTTGTCGCCCGAATGATACCAATAGGTCGGGTCTCAAAACTAAATCTATCACCAGGCGTGAAAGGACGTTCCCCTTGTGTAAGTTGAAAACGTAAACCGTAAGGTTCGTAGACAAACGGCTGCCCGACTGTCCCTCGGAGTGGTATACCATCGGATTGGGAGCGCAAGATTCCCGTTTTCTCACCTTCAATTTGAAACTCGGTATCTGTCAGAAAGAGGACAAACCACCGATCTTCAGGCATAGTGTATTTGCTTGGGTGTTTCTTCGCGTCCGGTGGAAGTTCAATGTAGTTAATGGTCCCGCTGCCCTGATTGGTGTCTCTGAACCCGGATGCATACCAACGTAATTCTTGTTGCGAGGGATCTTCAGCGTTCGTTGCCCCTTCCAAGGGTTGATTGAGCGCAGTAATATTGAATGTCCAGATATCGCCAAACCGAAAAGGTTGCTCAAAGTCCTGTTCCATGTTAAGGGATAAGCCGTGCCGCCAGCTCGGAAAGTCTACACTAAAACTGACAAGCTGCTCAGCTGGCGAAATAACTTCCAACGCTCCAAGATTCTGTGAGTCCTCTGTGAAAGGCGCGAGTAGAAGTCGGTAGGTTCGAGGTCCAGTAAAGAAGAGGACATATTTGCCAGTACGTGTGCCTTCCGGTTGAATACGGACATCGTTGAGCCGAGCTATGCCAACATTTTCCCTACTCGTGTTTGCCACATGCAGGCGTTTCTGTAGCGCGCCTGAAGCATCGGTCAGCTGCTGAGAGGGGAGTCTTACCCAGTTTCCAAGCACGGAACTAAACATATAGACACCCATCTCACGTACGCGAGCACTAACTGCGGTATCAATCGTGGATGCGACCCCTAATCCGTCAGTTACCTCCTCCGAACTCCCTAACAATTCTTCGGCGAGTTGGGCACTGAGGGTCCCAAAATCAAAGCTTAAGTCAATTGCCACTGGAGAAGCAAGGGGAAGGTCTGCCTCCTGTCGGAAGCCATCAACGGCTGATTGTTGATTGCTGATTGCCAATTCGTAACCATACGTGACTCTCCCAGGCAGCGGTGGCCGCTTAGACACATCGATAATCTGATTTATAGTTTCTTTGCTTGGGTGTTTCTTCGCGTCAGATGTACCTGTTCCTATAGCAGCGAACCTCTGTTTATCCAAAGGACGGATTGAAAGCACAGTTTCCGTGTCCCGAAGTACATCGGGGGGTGCAGTGACAACACAGTTTCTGTCCAAACTGATAATTTGACCCGCAGCAGTGCCGACCACCCCCATATTAACAGAGATCCGCCGGTAAGCGATATTATCTTTTTCGTCGTTTTCAAGGACCTCACCGGGCTGGTCCGCTTCAGTTCTTGTCGCATCGACATAGGCAAATATATCGTGTGTGCCAAGCGGCAATTGATCTGTCAGATTTAAAGTTGCAGTTGCGATCGGCCAAGTATTCAGTGGATCTGGCGCATAGACATCCTTCTTTGGAGTTTCCAGAGAAGAGTGTTTTTGATTGGGTGTTTCTTCTCCTTTACTGGCTACTGATAACGGTGTGCGCTGTATCCAGTCTTCAGGTCTAATCCGAGCAGTTCCGAGCGATCTGGCATCGCCATCGACAAGCATATCGTCGTCAACATCCGGATTACCGCTAAAAAAAACGACCTCTACAGGGTTCTGTACCTCTGGTCCCTCTACCTGCACATCCGCCGACAGATACCATTGCTTCCTTTCGGAGTTGTAGCCGTACCCAATAACATCCTCTCGCCCTACCTGCACAACGGAGAGATTCGGATAGACGTAAGGATAATACTCAAGTCTGTCGCTTGTGGTTATATTGCCATCTGAATCTGTAACCCGAATTTCGTATCGGACGACGGAACCGTCCGTCGGTGCATTTAGCGGTTCAGGCGTTGTCCACCATGCGCCCCCGCTTGTTTTTTCCGCAGTAACGGGTGCCTCCCTCGGAATGAGCTCTACTATTTCCCACTGACGAGCCGCTAAATTACGCCACTCCAAGATCACTAAGAGCGATTGTTCTTTTTCATCGGAAATCTGAACAGAGATACGAAACTTGTCGTCGTCGACCAATTCCGGATGGATATCAAGAATTTTTGGAACATTGACTGTAAAACCGTCGCCACCGACCGCAACAGTTGCATCGCTTTGCGCATAGTACTCAACATGTGCATCCCCATTGGCGATATTTCGTGGAACGGTGAAAGTCACAGCCGGATAAGCACCGCGACTCACAGTAATCGTTTTTGTCAAAGACACATCACCGGTGTAGTATTCAACGGGACCGGCGACACCTTGAGAGACAGCTGTCTTACCTGGAAATAGTGCTTTGACAGTCAGCGTTCCGTCAAAATCGGTGTCCTTAACAAACCGTTTTGTTCGACGCGATGCATCATAGGTGGCAGTCTGAATGTACCCAGGCGCTATTCGGAGCGTATCTCCCGGGGCAACAGTCTTTGTTTCAATAGAAGGACGAATCTCACCATTCGCGATAGCAATTTGCAAGGCAGGATCCCCGAAAAGCGTGTATTCCATCATCACATCAATCTGCCCTGTGCCTTCCGTCATCAAAAGTTCGACCTTTGAGTCAAAACTCAATGGGCCGAGTTGTCGGACATTCCGTTTAAAAATCATATCAAAGATGATACGATTCAGGGCATCGTTGCCGCTGCCGTAAGTGAGGCGTGTCGCACTCAACATGCCGATGATCCCGCCTCTCTCTTTGCGTAACAACTTCTCTGCCATGCTCGGTTCACCCGGCTTATCAAAATAACCGTTGTAACAACTCAGGACTAACATGAAAGGAATCTTGTCAGTTTCCTCTACCTGATCAACAGACACATTGTCAAAAATGATTTCGTGTGCCCAGACAGTGTTCCCGCCGTGTCCCGCATATTGCGCTATGACAGCACCCTCCCCGAGTGCTTCTATGATTCTATCTTTAGCGACACGCTGCGGGAAGACATCTGGGTAATCCTCAGGCTTTGCCTCAACCTCGTCAGTAATATCTTCAAGGAAAATCTCAACGGTTTCGTAGCCTAAGCGCGTATGGTCTTTCGCGATCTCATTGAGACTTTTCCTGAAAATAAAATCTCCAGAATTGCTGACTTCGTCGTCAGCAACAGAAATAATC
>VXXH01000175.1:6836-10909 GCA_009835515.1 Candidatus Poribacteria bacterium | reverse complement strand
ACACTAATGCACATTAATTTTCTTGCGCCAGTATTATCAGCACAGGTTAATCGAGAGTATGATTGAACCATTTTTGTATCCTCCTCTACCGTTTTCAAAAGGGTTTGTTTTGGAAACGTCAGAGTGTGGATGAAAAACCTTTCTTTTCCAGTGCGATGTATACACCGTTTGCTGCGTCTTTCATCTCGTATAGAGACAAGCCGTAAAGGTTCCGGTGATAGCACTTTTTAATCGTTTACGGGCTGTACTGTGCTTACTACTGCTTGTACCCGCCACCGTTTCTGACGACTCAGCGGACGGGTCTCAACAACCTGTACCACGTCACCGACGTTACAACTATTCTGTTCATCATGAGCGAGAATTTTCTTCGTTTTCCGGACAACTTTTTTGTAAAGGGGGTGTTGATAGCGACGAACAATTGACACTGAGACAGTTTTATTCATACTGTTGCTGGTAACAAGCCCCGTCCGAAATTTACGATGTCTTCTTCTTTCCTCGTTCAACTTTATCCTCCAAACCAGCCAAAACCTGTTAACGTATGCACTTTGGCCTAAACATTGCTATTGCTTGCCTTGAAATTGATGAACCGTCCTGTCTCTGTTCTGTTTACTGTGAACGCCCCTGCAAGAGAGTTTTCACACGTGCGATATCCTTGCGGATCTTACCGATACGTGTTGTGTCTTCTTGTTGTCCTAAGATACTTCTAAATCTCTGGTTAAACAGGCTCTCCTTTAGCGTTTTCAGTTCACTTTCCAATTCTTCGGTTGTTTTTGCTCGTAGTTCATCCGCTTTCATATTTCCGTGCCTCCTTAGGTGTTGTCAAAAGCATGATACTGCGTTGGGGCGCATATTTTTTTCAACGCCGGAGTCGTAGACAAAATTACGCATTCCGTGCAACGAACTTAGTTTTGATTGGCAGTTTGTGGGCGGCTCGTTTCATCGCCCCTTTTGCATCTTCAACCGAAACGCCGCTTAATTCAAAAAGGACTCTGCCGGGTTTGACCACAGCGACCCAGTATTCGGGGGGTCCTTTTTTGCCTTTCCCCATGCGGGTTTCAGCAGGTTGTTTACTGAGTGGTTTGTGCGGGAAAATCTTGATCCAAAGTTTTCCACCGCGGCGTACATACCGCGTGATAGCGATACGCGCAGATTCGATCTGGTTGTTTGTAATCCAGCCAGCTTCCATTGCTTGCAAACCATATTCACCGAAGTTGATTTGTGAGCCCCGGAGCGGTTTGCCACGGCGTTTCCCGCGATGCACATAGCGGCGCATCACGCGTTTGGGCATTAACACCTTAGATGCCTCCTTAAAATAAATCTATTCGTACAGTTATGAATTGCCCTTGGAACCCTGACCGCCTTGCCGCGGTCTGCGTCGATTTCTGCCTCTGTCTTGTCTTCCGGATTGTCGAGATCGTCCGTCTTGAGAGCCGGAACGTCTGTCGCCCCGTCGACGTTCAGAACGTTGAGAACCTGTATCTTCGCGTCGCCCAGGTTGACGGCGCTCAGATGTTTCACCCTTTAATTTATCTGGGACACCGATAATTTCGCCCTTGAAAATCCAAGTTTTAACTCCGATTTTACCGTATGTTGTATTTGCCTCAGTAAACCCGTAGTCAACATCAGCTCGGAGGGTGTGAAGCGGCACGCGTCCTTCAATACTGGATTCAGCGCGAGCGATTTCCTTACCGTCCAACCTACCGCTCACCATAATTTTAACGCCTAAAGCGCCTGCTTGCATTGAGCTGGAGATACTTCGCCGCATTGCGTGTTTAAAACCTGCGCGGCGTTCTATTTGCGTTGCAACAGCTTCAGATACAAGTTGGGCATCCATTTCAGCGACTCTAATTTCCGAGACATTAATCCGGACGGGGCAGCCGACCTCTTTCTCGATTAATGCTTGTAACTTTTCAGCCTCAGCACCGCGGCGACCAATGACAATACCTGGGCGTGCTGTATGGATATTGATGCTACAACGGTCAGCGACGCGTTCGACTTCAACGCGCGAAATTCCAGCACGTGCTAATTGCTCCTTGACGAACTTCTGAATCTTAAAATCTTCATGGAGCCATTTGGCGTAATCCCGTTCGCTATACCACTTTGAATCCCACGTCTCGATGATTCCTAAGCGTAATCCACGCGGGTGAGTTTTTTGTCCCACGCAAACCTCCTATTAGACATTTCCCGCTTGTAAGTAGAGTCCGGGATGTGCTGTAGTCTTTTGTAAGCGCGCACGCTATGACTCAACATCTTCGGTACTCTCCTCGTCAACGACGACGGTAATATGGCTACTGCGTTTTAGTATCCTATTTGCCATACCGCGTGCTCGCGGGCGTATCCATTTCCGCGTAATCCCTTCATCGACACGAATTTCTTTGACGTATAAGCCTGCAATATCAATACTTGGGTCTTGATATTGTGCGTTCGCGGCTGCTGACTGAATCAGTTTGTAGATGATAGGTGATGCGGCTTTATGCGTAAAGCTGAGTTGACTTAACGCATCTTCAACATATTGATTACGGACGAGATCAGCCACCAAGCGGGCTTTCCGCGGGGCAACCGATGCGTTCCTAATTTTAGATCTGGCTTCCATCAGTGTCTCCAATAAAAGCAAGTTGCGGGTTCACCGCTATCATTGCCAAAACAGTGAACGTATCTTTGAAAAAAGAGATGAATACACTGTCAATTTGCGATGAAGGTTATCGCAAAAATTATCTTCTTTCGCCACCGCCACTGGCGTGAGAACGGAAGGTACGGGTTGGTGAGAATTCACCAAGTTTATGACCTACCATGTTCTCTGTGATATACACGGGAAAAAACTTTTTCCCGTTGTAAATTGCCAAGGTGTGTCCTACCAGTTCAGGGGTAATCGTCGAACGTCGGGACCAAGTGCGAATCACGCGTTTGGTGCCAGAGCGTTCCATAGCGGTTACCTTCTTGGCGAGTTTCGGGTCTATGTAGGGGCCCTTTTTAATAGAACGCGCCATTATGTGTCTCCTTTACCTTTTAACGGTATTCGCTTGCATAACGAGCAAGGCATCAATGAAAAGGGTTATTTTCGTTTTCCGACAATATAGCGGCTCGATTTTTTCTTCGGGTTTCGGGTCTTATACCCTTTGGTTGGAACGCCCCAAGGCGTGACTGGATGCCTACCGCCGGAGCTTTTTCCTTCACCGCCGCCGTGTGGATGGTCAATCGGGTTCATTGCGACACCTCTGACTTTCGGACGTTTTCCGAGCCATCGTGAACGTCCGGCTTTACCGATGACGATCTTACTGACGTTGCCAACTTGACCGAGTGTAGCCATCGCTTGAACCGGAATGAGCCGAATTTCGCCGGATGGCAGTCGGATACGGGCGTATTTTCCCTCTCTGTCAACTAACTGAGCAGTACCACCGGCGCTACGCACAAGTTGCCCACCTTTGCCGGGCTTCATCTCTATATTGTGGATAGAGGAGCCGAGTGGAATTTTTTCCAGCGGCAAAGCGTTTCCGACCCGAATTTCTGCGTCTTCGCCGGAAGTAAGCGTGTCGCCTACTTGGATACCGACAGGGGCAAGAATATAGCGTTTTTCCCCATCAGCATAGTGGAGCAGGGCGATGTGCGCGGACCGATTCGGATCATATTCAATTGCGGCAACTTTGGCAGGGATACCAAACTTATCACGTTTGAAGTCGATGACCCGGTATCGGCGTTTGTGTCCACCGCCGCGGCGCCTGACTGTCAAGCGTCCGTTGGAATTCCGACCGGCTTTCTGCTTGCTCCCTTTGACGAGCGATTTTTCGGGTTTGCTCCGCGTAAGTTCTTCAAAGGTGTACCCTGTCATAAACCGACGACTTGGGGTTATAGGTGAATACGTTTTAGGCACTCTAATTTCCTTTTTTTAGTAGCCATCAGCAGTCAGGTCGGTTTTTCGTAGCGGTCAGCGGTCAGGGCGGTTTTTTCTGCGAAAAAACCTCTCAGCAGTCAGTAAAGAACGGTTGAGATTACCGAAAATTGTTGAGTGAATCTAATCCCTTTTTGCTGATTGCTGATGGCTGATTGCTATTCTTGCTGATTGCTGATTGCTGTTC
>VXXH01000175.1:0-6826 GCA_009835515.1 Candidatus Poribacteria bacterium | reverse complement strand
CTGTTCCTATATAGTTTCAAACGCTTGGATCGTCACACCTTCTCTTAGGGTAAGAATCGCTTTTTTCCAATGCGGTTTCCTACCACGTTGATAGCGCAACATTTTACCTTTCGGCTTACCACGAACGTGCATTGTCCGCACTTTAAGGATGTCCCCTTGGAGGTCAAACAACTCTTCGGCAGCGCGGCGAATCTGGGGTTTCGTGGCATTGCGATCAACAACAAATGCGTATTTATTATCTTCGCGGAGAATTGTGCTTTTCTCTGTAATCAGCGGTTGCAGTATAATCTGATATGCATCCTTCATCAGTCTTGTCCTTCCGCCTCTGAACCGGTGTTTGCGAACTTGGATTCGAGTTTCTCAGCGGCTTTCTCGGTGATTATCAACGTATCGTGCCACATGACTTGATAAACGTTGAGCGTATTCCATGTGCAGCTGTGAACTTTCGGAATGTTCCTCACGGAGAGGTGGATATTCGGGCTGTGTTCATCAAGAATGAGGAGTACCTTTCCGTCAGCGTTCAGCGCTTTTAAGATGTTAACCATGTCTTTGGTCCGCGGTTGTTCAAGCGTAAAATCTTCAACGAGAATGCACTGCTGATTCTGGAACCGGTCTGCGAGTGCGCTATGTAAGCCGAGGCGTCGGACTCGTTTCGGGGTGTGCTGCCGATAACTTCGGGGTTTCGGTCCGAAGGCTACACCGCCGTGGACTCGATGTGGTGCCTTAGCGTCTCCGACCCGCGCTCTGCCAGTTCCTTTTTGACGGTAGAGTTTTTTCCCACTGCCTCTCACTTCACTCCGACTCTTCGTTGATGCAGTGCCTTGCCGCTGATTGGCAAGGTAGGCAGTAACGCACTGGTGAATGACATGACCATTCACCTCAGCATCAGTGAATGCGTCGGCTAATACTTTTTCGTGCAGGACATCTCCGGACTTGTTGTGTACGTCTAAAGTTGACATATTTGTATGCTCGTTTTATTTTGGCACTCGTTCGGTTACGACTGCCTGCCTATGCACTCGGTGTTTTAGATGCTTTTCTAATCAGAAGCAAACCGTTTGGGGGGCCAGGGATTGCGCCTTTGACCACCAGTAAGTTACGCTCGGGATCGGCTTGGATCACAGGAAGATTTTGAACGGTATGCCGTTTGGCACCGTGGCGGCCAGCCATCCGTTTTCCTTTGAACACTCGAGAGGGTGTTGCGCTGGCACCGATGGAACCCGGGCGGCGGAGATCTTGCTCACCGCCGTGGCTTTTCTTACCACCAGCGAATTTCCAACGTTTCACTACTCCAGTGAAACCGCGCCCTTTTGAGGTGCCTGTCACATCAACAAGTTCACCTTCCGAAAAGACACTTGCATCAACAATGTTTCCTACAGACACATCATCAAGACTCTGTACCCGAAATTCGCGAAGCACCTGTGCCGACTCAACACCGGCTTTTGCTAAATGTCCACGTTTCGGGCTATTTGTGCGGTTCTCTTTCTGTTCTCCAAAACCCAACTGAACTGCTTGATAGCCGTCTTTCTCTTGCGTTTTGAGTTGGACAATTGGACAAGGACCTGCTTGGATAACAGTAACAGGCACCGCTGTTCCAGAATCTTCAAAGATTTGTGTCATGCCGACTTTGCGGCCGATAATTCCATTAACCATCATCTTTCGCCTTTTTTAAATGATTGAATCTCTGCATCGTTCCGCTTCGTTTCACGACGGTATCCTGCGAAGTCAGGAGCCTTTTAGCATCTATAGCGAGTTAGCATCCACCGAAAAACCAGGGTCCCCGCCCGTTACTCGGGAGGGGCAAGAAACGTAGTGGAGCAGTGACCAGATCCCGATAGTTAGAGAAGCGTAATTTTGACATCGACACCTGCGGGCAGGTCCAACCGCATTAAAGCATCAACGGTTTTCGGTGTAGTCTCTAAGATATCCAGCAGACGTTTATGAATCCGCATCTCAAATTGTTCACGCGACTTTTTGTCTGTAAACGTTGAACGTTGGACGGTATAGATATGCTTTTTCGTCGGCAATGGAATCGGACCCGAGACAGCTGCGCCTGTGCGTTTTGCAGTATCTGCTATCTGCTTTGACGACAGGTCTAACAACCGATAGTCAAATGCCTTAAGCCGGATGCGAATTTTTTGATTGTCCATCTTTTCGTATCGCCTTCATCAAACAAGAGGAATGCCAGTGATTAACATATTGAAGTAGAAGTCGGCAATCCTCTGTATTGATGTCATTAAAAAGGAGGAGCGTCTGCTCCGCCGAATCTCTTATTCAAGAATCTTTGAGACAACACCAGCACCGATGGTTTGTCCACCTTCACGAATTGCGAATCGAAGTTGTTCTTCCATCGCGATCGGTTTGGACAATTCGACGGTAATTTTTGCGTTATCACCGGGCATAATCATTTCGATGCCTTCAGGAAGATCCATCTTTCCGGTTACGTCGGTTGTTCTGAAATAGAACTGTGGTCTGTATCCGGTAAAGAAGGGGTTCCAGCGTCCACCCTCATCTTTTGTGAGAATGTAGGCTTCGGCTTCAAATTTGGTATGCGGTGTAACGGTTCCGGGGACTGCCAAAACTTGTCCGCGTTCAACGGCATCTCGCTCAACACCGCGTAGCAGGGCACCGAGATTATCACCGGCGCGACCTTCGTCGAGGCTCTTGTTAAACATTTCGACCCCTGTGATAACGGTGTCTTGTGTTTCGCGAAGTCCAACGATTTCGACCGGGTTTCCGATTTCAATAACGCCGCGTTCAACGCGTCCGGTAACAACGGTACCGCGTCCACTGATGGTGAAAGTATCTTCAATCGACATCAGGAAGGGTTTGTCGGTATCACGGACGGGTTCTGGAATGTAGATATCAACGGCTTCCATAAGTTCCAGAATCGGTTTACACGCGTCGTTTGATGGGTCTCCGTCGGATTCCATAGCTTCAAGCGCAGAACCTGTGACGATAGGAATATCATCACCGGGGAAGTCATAATCACTGAGCAATTCTCGGACTTCCAGTTCAACGAGTTCAAGCAATTCTTCGTCATCGACCATGTCTGCCTTGTTAAGGAAGACGACGAGAGAAGGCACATTCACCTGCCGTGCGAGAAGTACGTGCTCGCGCGTCTGCGGCATGGGTCCATCAGCGGCGGATACCACAAGGATGGCACCGTCCATCTGTGCTGCGCCGGTAATCATATTCTTGATATAGTCGGCGTGTCCGGGGCAATCGACGTGGGCATAGTGCCGATTCTCGGTTTCATATTCAACGTGTGCCGTGTTAATCGTAATGCCACGTTCTTTTTCTTCGGGTGCCTTGTCAATATCTTCATACTTCTGGACGTAATCTGCATTGGCAAGTTTCGAGAGCACCATGGTAATCGCTGCTGTCAGCGTGGTTTTACCGTGGTCAACGTGACCGATTGTTCCGATATTAACGTGTGGTTTATTCCTTTCAAACGTTTCCTTAGCCATTTTTCTCCAAGCTCCACTAAAAGTTTATTGTTGCGGGTGTTGTAAGCGCTGTTTCCACAAAACTGCGCAGTCCCGTTTCTATAGGGTGTCCAAACGCGTTGTTGTCGTGTGGGAACACCGTTTAACTAAATCTTATGTCCGCTTATAGGAAGTGAGAAAACTCCTATAGTTCGGACACTTCACAACTATTTAACAATTACGAATTACGATTCGTTGATGAAACTAAGTCCTCCATCACACTTGTCGGAACTTCGTTGTAGTGTGCAAATTCCATAGAGTAGTTAGCTCTACCTTGTGTGAGTGACCTGAGGGTTTTGACGTACCCAAACATTTCTGAGAGGGGGACATCAACTTTGATAACTTGGATACGGGATTTCGATTGCAGTTCCGTCTCGCGTATCTGTGCACGACGTGCGTTCAAGTCGCCTATAACTTTGCCGAGATATTCGTCTGGTGCGATAACCTCAACATCCATAATGGGTTCAAGGAGTGTTGGAGTTCCACGCTTCAAGGCATCTTTAAACGCCATTGAACCGGCGATAGAGAACGCCATTTCTGATGAATCTACCGCGTGGTGAGAACCATCAATAAGTTTTACGGATACATCAACAACTGGATAGCCAGCAAGAACGCCTGTATTCATGGCGTTCTCAATGCCTTTCTGAACAGCTGGAATGTATTCCTGCGGAATAACGCCGCCTTTGGTCTCGTCAATGAATTCAAAACCGGTGCCTTTTGCGAGCGGCTCAACTTCAATGACGACATGACCGAATTGACCTCTACCACCGGATTGGCGTACAAATCTGCCCTCAGACTTGACCGCCTTACGGATCGTTTCGCGATAGGCGACTTCCGGGTTACCTACATTCGCTGAGACGTTAAACTCTCGGACGAGCCTATCAACAATGATTTCGAGGTGAAGTTCACCCATACCAGACAACAGGGTCTGTCCGGTTTCTGAATCTTGATGGACTTTAAAGGTGGGGTCTTCTTCAGCGAGTTTAGAGAGGGCGAGGTTGAGTTTGTCAATATCAGATTGTGTACGAGGTTCAACTGCGATGGACATTACTGGGAGCGGGAACACCATAGTTTCTAAGGTGATATGTGCTTTCGGATCACAGAGTGTGTCCCCTGTAGCAAGATCCTTTAATCCGATGACTGCGGCGATGTCGCCTGCGTAAACTGCCTGTAACTCTTCGCGTTTGTTGGCATGCATCTGCATCAACCGTCCAATCCGTTCGTGTTTTCTGGTCTTACTGTTATAAAGTGTATCACCTTTTTTAAGGACACCAGAGTAGACACGTAGATAGGTGAGTTTGCCAACGTGTGGGTCTGTCATAATTTTGAATGCCTGCCCACAGAACGGTTCATCGTTCTTCGGGTGCCGTGTCTCTTCTTCTTCGGTTTTCGGATCAAAGCCTACTATAGGTGGCACGTCAGTTGGTGCTGGTAAGTAGGAGACGATTGCGTCTAAGAGCGGCTGTACACCTTTATTTTTTAAAGCGGTTCCGCAAAGGACAGGGACAATTTTGCCTGTGATTACAGCGTTACGGATCCCTGTTTTAATTTCTTCAGGTGAAATTTCAATACCGTCTAAGTATTTGTGGAGGAGTTCTTCATCGCAATCGGCGATAGCCTCTAACATCCGATCGCGATATTCGTTTGCCATCTCTTCCATTTCTTTCGGGATGTCTGTCTCTTGAATAACGGTCCCGTCGTTCCCTGCATCTGTCCCGACGTTCCAAATCTGACCTTTCATGGAGATGAGATCAACGATGCCTGTGTATTGTTCTGCTGAGCCGATAGGCAGCTGCACCGGAATTGCCGTAGCCCCGAGACGTTCTTCCATCATCTCAACGGTGCGGAAGAAATCAGCACCGGTGCGATCCATTTTGTTGACGAATGCGATTCGGGGTATGTTATATTTATCTGCTTGTCTCCAAACAGTTTCGGATTGCGGTTCAACACCACCGACTGCGCAGAAAACCGCGACTGCACCGTCGAGTACGCGAAGTGAACGTTCGACTTCAACAGTAAAGTCAATATGCCCTGGTGTATCAATAATATTAATATGGTGTTTTTTCCAGTGGCAGGTCGTTGCGGCGGCAGTAATCGTGATACCGCGTTCTTGCTCTTGGACCATCCAGTCCATAGCAGTGGTACCATCGTCGACATCACCGATTCGATAGACTCTACCGGTATAATATAGAATACGTTCGGTTACGGTAGTTTTGCCGGCATCAATATGTGCCATGATGCCGATATTACGCATGTGGGGCAGTTCCAAGCGTTGTGGGGTGCTATTTTTCGTATCTGCCACGGTTGACCGACTCCTTGTTATATGTTACATTTCCGCTGTGAGTCTTGTTCACAGCTTTACCATCGGTAATGTGCGAAAGCTCGGTTGGCTTCTGCCATTCGATGCTGATCCTGTTTCCTACGGATTGCGCCGCCTTCGTTCTGCGACGCTTCAAGTATTTCACCAGCGAGGCGTTCTGCCATACGCCTTTCGCCACGGGCGCGAGCAGATTGGATAATCCAACTGAAAGCCAATCGTTGTTTGCGCTCAGCTTTGACATCAACCGGGACCTGGTAGGTTTGGCTGCCTACACGGCGGGGCCGAATTTCAAGTACCGGCTTAACGTTATTGATCGCTTGACGGAACACGGCGAAGCCTTCTTCATTTGTCCGCTCTTCGATAATTTTGAAACTCTCATATAGGATTGATTGGGCAGTACTTTTCTTCCCGTCCAACATGAGACTATTAATAAACTTTGATACGAGTTTACTGTTATAAATTGAGTCAGGGTTGACGTCGCGTTTACTGATATTTCCACGTCTCGGCATCTAATATTCCTCCGTTGTTTAGTCGGGTTTCCGAGCACCGTACTTTGAACGACCCTGGCGGCGATTTTCGACCCCAGCGGTATCCAACTGCCCACGGACGATGTGGTAACGCACGTTAGCGAGATCCCTCACTTTCCCACCCCGAACCAAAACGACCGAGTGTTCCTGTAAATTGTGATCAATCCCCGGAATGTAACAGGTGGCTTCATAGCCAGTGGTGAAACGCACCCGGGCGACCTTACGCAATGCCGAGTTCGGTTTTCTCGGCGTTATCGTCTTCACCTGTAGACAAATACCGCGCCGCTGGGGACATTCCTCAAGGACCGGCGATTTCGTTTTCTTCCGAGACCTCTTACGCGGTTTTTTGATTAACTGGTTAATTGTAGGCATTTCATCCTCCGGAATAAAGTCTATAAAGGCTTTTGGCGATAAGGGCTTTTGGCATTAAAAAAAGCCCGCGCGGGGCATCACAACTTCAACCGAACAAATTAACGTGGAATTTGGGTACGACG
>VXXH01000394.1 GCA_009835515.1 Candidatus Poribacteria bacterium | reverse complement strand
GTCTGCTCGTCACGCAATCTTTTTATAAATTAACGACGTAGACGATAACGACGATTCCGTACCGAAGTTTTTTTACGTTTCCTATGCTTTTTCTGCTGCTTCATGCGTTTATGTTGATGGATCTCAGCAACAACCGCCTGTGCTTTCTTATTTTCGAGAGATGCCAGGTTCTGACCCCGCTTCCGGCGACGATATTCCGCACGTTCCGCTGGCTTACCAAGATACCAGAACTCAGTAAAATTCATATCCATAAAAATCATCCCCTCCTTACTCCCTAAAACCAAGAATCCCTATGAAAGCGACTATTCCGCTTCAGCCGGGTTTCCGAACAACTTGTCCGAAGGATTGGCACACCCCAAAGCGCAGAACTTTCCGGGCACAACCGTTTCGGCAAACTCGGTGGCTTGGCCACACGATAGTTACCTTCAATGTAATCTCTAACTTTGCCTATAGGAAGATCGAAACGCTTAGCAATCGTCGAGTCCGCCAGCCCTTGTTTATGTGCCATACGGACACGATAAAAAATTAGTGTCGCATCCAATTCCACACAGAGACTCTCAAACGTCTGCCGAGTCTGTTTCCGCATCAGATTCACCCCCCTCTGCAATTTCATCATCAGGCTGAGCCTCTACTATCTTACCATCCCCATCGAGGTCGATGTATTCAACGGGGATTCCCCGCTTCTCCGCTTCACGAATTTCAAGTTGGACCCCAAAAGAGTCTTCCCATCCATCGATCCGTAAGACAATCATCTTCTTTGAAAGGAACAGGTAATAAAGGCAAAGGATATACCATCCCTTCGGCGGCTTCCATCCATTAACTTCCAACGTAGCAAGAAAGGAAACCGGCGAGAAAACAACAACCTCACCCTCATCCATGAGCTGCTGAGCCACAGAAGTAGTTAGCCTTATCCGCTCTCGCTTCAGTTCCTCAAAAATCTGATCCAGTCGATACTGATCAGGTTGATTCCCCCAAGGATTAACTTCCGGCATACCAGAACGCGTCGTATAGGGAGAGCCAAGATACCACATATCAACACCCTCAAGAGACAATTCCAATTGATCGACAAAATCTTGGACATGTTCAGGTAATTTCAACTATCTTCCCCCTTTCATGGAAAAAGTGTTTCTGAAAAATGACCACCAGTATCTGGGATACGCCCCGCATTAGATTGAAGCCGATAAGACAAATCAGCACATTCCAAGCAACCTAAAAGTTTTACAACATACCCGCGCACAGGATAAACGCCTTTACAAATTTCACAAGATTTCAAAACACAACGCTCCCAACCATTAAGTGAGCATTCAATGGCATAGAGAGCATCGTCGAGCATCCACGGTGCATAGATTTTTAGCATCATACTCCTTTACAAAGAAGCCACATAAACACGAGGAAAGTATTCCTCTTTCTCCGGGATAACAAACCATCTCGAACCCAAATACTCAGGACAAGTCTCAGCGATAACCTCATGGACACAAACTTCCGAGTTCTTTGCCTGAAAAAGCAGAGAAAGGAAAAGTTCAATAGCACCCGGATCAATCCATATTTTCTTCGGATCAGAGACATTCTCACCATAGAAATAACACCCTTCCTCACCATATTGAGAAAGCGGCTTTATCAATTTTCTCTCTCCGAGTTTACAAAAAGAGTGTTGGACAATATAAAAACGATAATAAGAATCCCGGAATTTCTCAAAATAGACTTCACACCCACAAGAACACAACCGAGAAGCCATTTGATTACGATAATACTTACAAATACCATCGAGTTCAAAATCATCTTCATCTGGATCCCAATCACAAACGCGAGCAAAAAGACGCTTACGAACACGCAATTCATCAGGATTATGCGGATCCCGAACAACCGCTATCTGATATTCCGATCTATCTGGGAATTGACGTTCCAATGCATCAAGAATTTCGTCTCGAAAAAACGGCTTATGAGAGTGATGCTGAATTTTCCGATAATACCTCAAGCACAATTTCACCAACTCATTTGCCTGTAATCCCGTAATCAACAACCCATTGAGCGTCAACTCGTTGTATTGCGTAATTGCGTGTGAGAGTTCAACAGGCGTTGTCTAACTGCTTTCTATTTCCTCATAAAGAAACGCCTCGACCGCAAGTACTTCCTGGACAAACCTATCATAATTCATAGTCAACCCTTCCTATCTCTGAAACATCACTACTGCCGCTCCGCCCAAAATTCAGAAGTGCCAGATTCATCATACTTTTCCAAAATATTAGACCAATACCGATGTTGAGGCATAGATTGAAGACCAAGCAAGCCCCGGGCAAGTGCAATATCCTTCTCAGCACGGTTCAATGCATGTCCAAGATGCGTGTAACGATCGATTATGTCTCCATCGGGACGTTTCAATTCCCAAACTTCCGTGTCATGCTCAAACCTGTAACCCGCATGTTCAAGTCTTATTTTTCGACTACGATGATCACGCCGGTCCCCAGGACATATTCTCTTACTCAATTTTCAACCTCCACTTAACGAAAAGTAGGCAAGGATGGGTTTGAACCACCGGGAAGTCCCAGACTCGGCTATAAGATGATATTGTGCCATTTCACCAGCGCGGCGAATGCCTCACACGATATAACCTATCCAGTCCTATCTACACCCTCTCCATGGACTTGCCTATAAGTTGGCCCCCGATGCGGGATTTGCACCTCGTCTCTCATAAACGGATACCGAACATCGTCATGACCGGCACAAGAGACTCGCAACTCTCGATAAATAATCGAGTGTGTTTCTAAAGGATCAACTCTAACTTCACGAGTGCAATTTCCCCTACCGCAGCCACCCTCTCGATCCACCAGAGAAAACCTTACACCAATCGGGGATAAGATTGGTCAAGTGCGACGGTTGAAGACCTACCTATTGACTCCTTTTTTGCCACACTTGATACTATAAATTATACCATAAAATAAGACAAAAAGCAAGATATTTTACTTTTTAATTGACTTTTAGGTTCTTATATCGTATAATCTATAATACACGTTCAACAAGGAGAAATTACATGCCACGTCATCTGAGTACATTCAACGAGATCAAAAAAGGCGTAAAACTTGCCTTTGAAGGAATGACGACCTTCGAGATCGCGAAAACTTTGACACAAGAATATCTCACCGAGATCCACAAAGACGGACTTATCAGCGAACAAACACTCCAAGAACTCCTTGAAATCAATAACAACCGAGCCTATACGCAAAGCAACAGAAGTATTCTCACTGAAATGCAAGAGTGGGTAGAAGCACACGAGACCGGGAAACCTATCACCAACGAACTCTCAGAACGTCTCAAAGATGCCATTGTCCATGTAAAGCGCGTCCAAACCCTAATGACCAGTGACACATGGATAGAATTCGACAAAGCATTCCGAGAAAAATACATACAACTTGAAGCCGAAAAAGCCGCATCTAAAGTTTTCAAAAAAAATACTTCAGCCAAATAAATCAGAAGGAGACCTATGGAAATTACAAGAACACAATTTCACGGACTCATCCAGGTACAGTGGGAAGCCCGCGAAAAAGAAAAAGATACCAAATACCTCGTAGATCAGTGGAATACCAAAATCTCAGCAAAGTTCGGTGAACTTGCGAGATCTATCAACGACAACTCAGCAGACAGCATGCTCCTTCAAGATATTGTCATCCTCGCTGACCTTTTGCGGAGTTGGTACTGGGTCATCGGCAAAGAGGACTTCTTTCATGCCACCGAGAAAGAACGAGAATTCCAAGACGCACGTTGGGGTCAACAAGAACACTCTCGACGTAAATGGTTCATGATTGCCGCAGAAGAAGCCGGTGAAATCGCAGAAGCCATCGAAAACACGAAAGAAGGCAGCGAATATCCAACAGAAAAAATCACTGAAGAAATCATTCAGCTCTCAGCCGTACTTGAAGCATGGGTCACCTCGCACGACTGGTTCTATGAGTAAAGAAAATATACATATCAAAGCGGATATGTATAAAAATCGGCAAAAAGTATACAGGTACTTCCCCTAAATAAGGTGATTTTTATGAAAAGCTATGCGTTAGTCTCACTATCAAATATACCCGCACCTGTTGCCACAAAAATCTTGAATATCGATCCATCAGAAAACGAGAATGTTGAAGAATTCTTGAAACAGTTCTATGTGGTTCTGAAAATCCAACCTTCATGGCATACCCAGACCACCAATCAACAAGATGTCTACATGATGAAAGCGCACAACGAAATCATCATGTTTTGCATAGAGCAACAGAAATTCGGTATATCCACTTTCAGAATCGAAAGCACCTTAACCCCGGACGCAGAAAGCGATGAGATCGAGGCAGAACTCAAAAAGTTTGAAGCCATCTTCTACAAAGAGCGATCAAAGTACATGTACCAACAACTCTTAGGTATACCACTCACAACATATCCTGAACCTTTTGGGAGTGCCGGAGAATGACAGAAATTCACTTTTACATCACACAAAACGAAATAGAAATGATCAAAGACTTCATGGAAGGCGGATGCACCATTGCAGACATCAACCTTCAATGGATGAGAGAACTCCGAACACTCCTTGAATCAATCGGACATATCGTCACAGCACCCGGGTTTGACATCGAGGTTCAAAAAGAAATAGCGACATCTGTTTCCCCACCCAAATATAAGTGCCATGTCTGCGAACAATCCTTTATAAAGAAAGACATGAAAACCTATATTATGCATGAAGGAAAAGCAGATACAGAAAGCCGGTATAATCTCTGTCAGCAATGCCACCAGCTACGTGGAGAGATGAGTGATTTAGAGACTGTCTTCTTTCTCTGTACACATTGCAGAAACACACTTCCTCACTATGTTTTGGAAAAAACAGATGAAGGTTGGCAGTGCCAAAAACCTTACGGATCATGCTATGCAAAGTAAAAAAGAATGCCTAAAACAATGGAAAGAAATGATCCAGCAAGCCAAATGCTATAAAGGCGACATTCATGGAATAGACACAAACCTAAGAGCAAATTTCTCCCAGCTACTCCGAGAAACACTCAGCCTATACGGACTAACACAAGCAGGTCTCGGACGAGCAATCAATAAAACACCTGTTACCATAAACAGATGGGTACACGAATCCAGTTGCCCTACTTACAAAACTATGATCGAAATACGGGATTTCCTACACTACGTCACTACAGGAGAAAAAACACAGTGAAAGAAAGAATCACCCAATTTCTAAACAAAGCCGCTTCAGACAAGAACATCAGAATCCTATATGCCGCAGAATCTGGAAGCCGCGCATGGGGGTTCTCAAGTCAAAACTCTGATTACGACATCCGGTTCATCTACGCGCACCCCGCAGCATATTATCTCTCATTCGATATTGAACTCAGAAGGGATGTAATCGAATTAGACGATCCATTTGAACAAGATTGGGATGTCCGAGGTTGGGACATCCGCAAAGCTCTCGGATTATTCACACGCTCTAACGGTTCTCTGTTAGAATGGATGCGGAGTCCTATCTCCTACATAGAGCCAACACCTGAAATTCAACAACTAAAAGACCTCGCTGAAATAGCGTTCGATCCAAAAGCAATATGCTACCACTACTACCGCATGGGCAGAAACAATGCTCGTGAATTCATTAGAGGCAACAACGTTCCGCTCAAAAAATACCTCTACGTACTCAGATCACTCATTGCGGTCGATTTCGTCAGAGAGACGCACAAACTTCCAGCCGTAGACTTTCAAGAATTGCTCGAAAACACGGCAGAATTCAACCCGCATGTCGCAAAAATACAAAACCATCTAACTCAACTTATCGAATGGAAAAAAGCAAGTCATGAACTCGGCACAGGTTCCCGGATTATCAAACTCGACCACTACATCGAAAGATCAGCCAACATCAACGAGCAAGAATTCATCAGTTTCAAAAAAGACGATCTCCGCCAGCGAAAGTGGGACGATGAACTCAACCAGATATTCCAACTCGCAATTGGATACCAAAAAACACTCGTATGAGAAACTACTACTACCACGTATCCGATCCATACAAAAAAAGACACCCAGTGAACGATTTCCAACTCTGTAAAAAATGCAGTACAGAGATATGGAATGCCCAGTATGGGAAAATCATCTCTACACACAGAGGCGGACACTTCATAAGATGCCCCTACTGCGAAAGAATATACGATGACAAAGGGAACTTCTACTCCAATACATTCAACCCCGGTGAACCCATTGACATATACGTTCCACAAGAAAAGAAATTCGTCTACACTACGTTCCTAAGAAAATCTTTTGAAACCAAACATTTCTCTATCGGAGAAACAGAAGAAGGTGAAATGATACACGGAATCGCACGCCCGGCACTCAACCCGCATACTGACTAAGAAAAGACGAAAAAACAATGAAAAAATCAGGGTATTACGAAGCCACACGACACGGCATCACATTTCACCCTTACGAGAAGAAAAAGGACATGCAACCACTACCAGACCCTTTCAAAAAGATACGTGAATGGAAAAGCGAGTATTACGAGGAAACCTGTGATCCAGATGTTACCGAGCAATATAACGGCTTTACCGTCGAAGTCCGGTTCTCGTGCCAGTGTCATGAAGTCGATGATCCCGTCTGCGGCAACAAGTTCTTTGTGCTAACACCTGAAGGCAAAATTTATACCGATGGCTATGTGTATTACGGCGGCAATGATAAAGCACTCAACGCTGCTTACGAAACCATCGACAATGGGGAGATCCCAGAAGATGAAGGAAATTGTAACACAAGAACAATCTGAAATAAATTTCAGAAAGCGTGTTGAACACTACATCAGTATTGTAGAAGACTATGCTGGCTTTTACGATGATGACGAGTGGAAAGAATATCTCGAAGAAAAGTTAAGCGAACTTTCAGATTCAGATGAAGAAAATGTTGAAGTTTTAGCATACGCTGCCGCAATATTCCATGTTTGGGGAACACATCGTGGCATCAAAAACTCATTCGTAACAATAGGATAACAGAAAATGCCTGATATACGATACTACACATGCAAGGAATGCAACAAGCCTATCGAATCATGGAAAAAAATCAAAAAGTCTGAACGCATCTGCAAAGACTGTAGAGAGGAACCCATTACAAAAATCTTAGTCATCAGATCACTCGAAAACACAACCAAATTCCCAGAGACAGCAAGCGGTAAATGGGATCTCATCATCATCGATGAGAAACTTAAAGTCCCACAAGAAACGCTCGATTACCTAAAGACCCGACTCAACTCTCAATACAGAGAGAACAAACTCATGGGGGACTTCGAGAAACACCTGAGAACACCAGATTACGATAACCAGATCATTCATGCCAAACTCTGTATTTGCCAAAAAGAATCCAAAGCCACGTTCCTCTGCCCCGATTGCGGACACGTTCACGGAAATGAGAGGTAAAATCATGATTCAAATGAAACTAAGAACACTCATAGCGAAACTCGAAAAAGTCGATCAGCAAAAACCACTCCGCTTCGAGAACACCCACACCGAGGGGAAAGGATACAAAGACATCCCCGAAGCTGATAAATACGACATCGATCCTCACCGAGCAGGCGTTGGCAACTTCCACTCATGGCGCGGTGATTACACAGAATTCGCCATAGAGCCGACAGAAGAAGTCAGAACCGTCGCAGATACGCTCCAAGAACTCAAAAACGCCATCGGTAAAACTTTTGAAGGCTACAAAGGCGGTGAATTCACGGCCACAGGATACAGCCCAATATACTGTGCGCAATACGGACGAAGTTCAGCATGGACACGCACGGGAGAAATTTACGAATTCCTTGACGGGACAACCCAAACCCTATCCGTACACCTCAAACTCACCAATGTTATAGAAAACGAGAATGAAGTCATCATTCTATATGACGAAGACGGCGAATACTAACACAAATGAGGTATAAATTATGAAACTCGGTACTTATGCCAAAGAAAGAGAAAAACGAGTAATTGAATACCTTCACAACAACTGTTGTCAAACAAGAGATGACATACAGAGTGCCCTTTTTAAACAAGCACCAATAGATGTAACTCACGAACTCGCAGATTTACAGAAGATGGGTCTTGTTGAAGCAAGTCGCCCATGTAATAAGGAAAAACATGTTTTCAGACTCACCAAAAAAGCAAGAAAATGGATTAAAAAAGGGAAACTAAAAATCTGAGAGAACCCCGACGACACGTACCAACAAATAATGAGAAACATCAACTCACAAGACGAACACAGTAGTTGGGCGCAGAAAACATCACATTGCCCCAACTACTCAGAGCTGAACGACGAACAGGTTCTCCTACGCACTGCGTTCAATCCTGGACTCATAGCAGCACGGAAAAAACACGGAGGCTACGACAGCCTTCCCCAAAAAGAACAATTCAGAGTCCTCCGAGACGTAGCCGACCAAGAATGGACAGAAAAAAAATCAAGAGTAGAGACAAACCTATGAAAAACCAACCCGGACTCATCTATATTCCTGGTGAATTCAATTTCTTCCCCAGTGGATCACAAAGGAGACCACCCCCTATGAAAACCATGAACCGAGAAGTCGCACTCATGCTTGAAGAACTACTCAGAACCGATCTGTTCCAGCAAGCACTCAATGAAGCGAGTCTGAACATCGGCATGCCCATCGAGAACTTTGATGAACTCAAAGAGCACCTACCAGAGGGCAAGCCTTGGACTATCGAAAACGTCAACCTCGCACTACAAAACTACCGAGCAAACACCATTGTCGAAACCCGAAAGGTTCTCACAGACCTTTACCAGCATCTGAAAACAAAACCGGAAGAAGAAATTGCTGAACCAAACACTGAATGACCCCAAACTCGCAGACAAAACAGCAGAAGCTATTGTCAAAATTCAGGCACTCGGTTATACTTTTGCTTATGACATCAAAACCGAGATGTACCAAGCGTGCCTCCAAAATCCCGACGGCTCTCTCGAAGTAATCCACGAGTTCGCTGACTGGGAAGCCATCATAGCCTTTACAGAGGAACACAACCTATCTTAAACAGGAAAAAACAATGCCTCGCAAAAAAATGCGTAAAATCTACGATTGGCGTAAAGAGCATAGTAGAAAGCAGACCAATAGACTTAGACCCGCTGCACCCTTCGCATTCCGGGCACGGCGAAATAAACGCGAGAATAAGCGCACAATCATAACTGAAGCAATACAACAGGAGAACAACCTATGAGCAGAAAAACCTATAACATCTTCTTTCTCGATAGGGATGGTGTCATTAACGCCAATAAATTCGTGAACACAGTAGAAGATTTCGAGTTCCTACCAAAGAGCCTTGAAGCATTCCAGTTACTCAAACGCGAAAGAAAAACAGTCTTTATCGCCACCAACCAAGGTGGCATCGAAGCCGGGTACCTGACGGAAGAAACGCTTCAGGACATCCACGACAACATGCGAGGCGAAATCCTAAAAACAAACGGCTACATCCATGAAATCTACTATTGTCCACATCTCGATACCGAGTGCTACGACCGTAAACCCAACCCCGGTATGATCATCAAAGCACTCGAACAATACAACCTTCGCGACTGCACCGAATCCGAATGCTGTTTCATCGGTGACCATGTCACCGACTGGCAAGCCGCAGTTGCCGCGGGGATAAATCCTATCGCAGTCAAATCGGATCGCTACTGGGATCAAGATGCCTACAGGTTCATGAACGAACACAAGATTCCGCTCTACGATAACCTCTACGAAGCTGTATTCAACCACATATAGGGGACAAACTTGAACAACATCATCGAACCACAATGGAAAGGTGCCGATCCCAAGATCACACTCTACAGAGTCCTACGCTCCGTCGGCGAAACAATCCAACTCTACGAAGATGTCAACAAGAACACCTATATCAAAATAGGGAACTTCTTCTGCCAAATAGAAATAGATGACGACGGACATCTCGCAACGATGTTAGGAGATAAACACCTCGACCAGAACGTTGAAGTCCAATGGAAAAAAGCCGGTTCTAAACCACGGGCACACGCATAGGTGAAGACCCAATGCTAACATGTATCGGCACATTATCAAACAGTCAATTCTATAAATACCAATTTAGAACATGGGTCTGTGATGAATGCTTCCCAACAATGATAGAACGACTCAAACGACAAGG
This sequence comes from Candidatus Poribacteria bacterium, assembly GCA_009835515.1. Classification (GTDB taxonomy): domain Bacteria; phylum Poribacteria; class WGA-4E; order WGA-4E; family WGA-3G; genus WGA-3G. The sequence goes on along the minus strand of VXXH01000394.1, from coordinate 951 downwards.
ACTGGTGCCTGAACCTATACCCTCACATTGCATTGCAAGCTGGACACCTCACCCACCTGAATGTTCTCAATGTAGTAAGGAAAACACCGATGACAGCTTACGCAGGAAAAATGCCTCCTAAGTTCCTAAACCCAAGATACGGCAGATACCATAAATGCGAAAACCGGGCATGTAAAAGAGACGCTAACCTATTCGATAACAAATGACTCTGCGTACAATGCCACTACTGGAGAAAAAAACTCAATGTTAAATCCTAACACCACACGCTTCCTATGCGATAAATGCCAAGGCGAATTCCTTTACCGAGACCTGGAAGTTGTCTCCGGCAACACCAAGTTCTGTAAAGAATGCTACGCCAACAGAGATGAAGCACTCACAGCCATTCAACGATCACTTCTCATTTGGCTCTATAACCACCAACAGTGGCAACATATTGATCAGGGCAATCTCATGGAAGCCTACGTCGAGGTCACAGAAAATGAGAACTTTGAAATCAAAACCTTCCTCATGGATACGCAAGCCCTCATAATAGCGAAATACGTCCGGACACACACTCTCGACTGCTTCTATCAAATCACACCTGAAGGTAAAAAATATCTTGAAAACTCGATCGACGACACCATCATCTTCCAGTGTGATCAGTGCGGTGATTTCTGGTCGCTTGACCATACCGATGACCCCATGATTCTCGAAGCGTACCTCGAAGAACACCCCTCTGGCACAACCATAGAAGAAACCTGTTCCGCCTGTGAAGATGAAAACCTTAGAGAAAGCCAGTTCTGGGGTGATCCCGATGACGAATACGACACCTATGACGACGTACTAATCTACGGAGAAGATCCACAATAAAAAGGAGTAAAAACAATGGACATCAAAAACCAAGGTACCTTTTTAGATTGCTACACGCCAAACGATCTTGAAGGATTTCCTACCACAACGTACAGAATCGAT
>VXXH01000386.1 GCA_009835515.1 Candidatus Poribacteria bacterium | reverse complement strand
CTTGTTAACTTCTGCCTTTTTTCTTCCATATGGTTTTGCCCAAGAGTATATCCGATGGAATTTGCCGCAGGGAGCTATCGCGCGTTTGGGGAAAGGTAAGATAAATGAAGTTAAATATTCACCCGATGGCAATACGATCGCAGTGGCGAGCAGCATCGGGATTTGGCTATATAACGCACACACCGGTGCGGAATTAGCATTGATGACGGGACATACACGCAACGTCTACTGTGTCGCTTTCAGTCCGGATGGACAAATGTTAGCAAGCGGGAGTAGCGACGGTACAATTCGATTATGGGATATGCAGACACGAAGGCGAAAAGGCACTTTTGCTGGACACAGAAGCCGGGTGAGAGCCGTTGCCTTCAGTCCGGATGGTGAAACGCTTGCAAGTACAGGGGCAGATGATACAGTTCGTTTATGGAGTCTTCGCATCAAAAGGCTTAAGAAGATGCTCACTGGACATACAGATGTCGGACGGACAGTCGCGTTCAGTCCAGATGGCAAGGTGCTTGCGAGTGGGAGTGAGGATAGCACAATTCGGTTATGGGATGCCCACACCGGACAACCTTTGAAAACCTTGACAGGTCACAAACGGACCGTAACCGCTATCACCTTTAGTCCGGATGGGCGGACACTCGCCAGTGGTTGCGACGACAGCACAATTGGCGTGTGGGACATAGGCATGGGAGAACATATACGGACCCTCACAGGACACACGTGGTATATTGCATCGGTGGTCTTTTCACCAAATGGAGAGACAATCGTCAGTGCGAGTTGGGATAACGCCATCCATCTATGGAATCCGTACACCGGTAAACTCTTGCGAAAACTTAAGGCGCACATGGGGCCTGTTGTCTCAGCGGCGTATTCTCCGAATAGAGAGACGCTTGTGAGTGGGAGTCATGATGGTACCATTCACTTATGGGACACGCAGACGTGGGAAGCAAAAAGCAATATCGCTGGACATACAGGGGATGTCAAGGCGGTCGCATTTTCGCCGGATGGAAAGACGGTTGCCAGTGGGAATACGAGACACACGATCTATTTGTGGGATGCCGACACCGGCGAACACAAAAACACACTTACCGGACACGGTCGGACAGTTGCTGCTGTCGCCTTTAGTCCCGATGGCAGCACACTTGTGAGCGGCAGCTGGGATAATACCATCCGCTTGTGGGATCCAGAGACAGGACAACACAAGCAGACGCTGAGTGAACATTGGGATTACGTTGTGGCGTTGGCTTATTCGCCGGATGGCAGCAGACTCGCGAGTGGGAGTAATGATGATACCATGCGGTTGTGGGACGCGAAAACCGGCACCCCCTTGCATATTCTCAAAGGACATACGGGCGATGTCAGGGCAGTCGCGTTTTCACCGGATGGTAGAACACTTGCCAGTGGAGATGGAACTAATAACGAGATCCGTTTATGGGATGGACGCGCGGGCAGACACAAACTGACGCTTCAGGGGCATAGTAACGATATTACCGGACTCGCTTTTAGTCCCGATGGCAGCACGCTCGCCAGTGCTTGTGATGACAGGACGGTAGGACTATGGAATGCGTACACCGGACGGAACAAACAGATGCTCAGAGGTCACACGACATACGTTTTAACAGTCGCGTATTCGCCGGATGGTGGGACGCTCGCCAGTGCGAGTTGGGACATGATGATTCGCTTGTGGGACCCAGAAACTGGGAGACCTAAATCAGGTTTGATTGGGCATACGGGGTACGTTTTATCGGTAGCATACTCACCCGATGGGCGGACGCTTGCCAGCGGTAGCACAGATGGCACAGTGCTGTTATGGGATATGACACGGTTCCGTTCCAAAACCGATTAGCGTCAGCGATCAGTCATTAGCAATCAGCAGTCAGTGAATGTCGCTCCTAAAAGAAAAAGTCACAATCAGAAAATGGAAATTATAGGAGAACTGATGAAAAATCTGAAGCTGCTTTCTACCCTGGTAACCTTTATCTTCCTACTGTCATTCTCAAGCAGTTCTGCCCAAGACTACACCCGATGGCACCTTCCTGAAGGAGCGATAGTCCGCTTTGGAAAAGGCAGAGTTTATGGTTTCACCTATTTTCCGGATGGTACCCGACTCGCCGTCAGAAGTTCAATTGGCACTTGGATATATGATGTGGACACAGGAGAAGAAATTGAGCTGCTGACGGGTGATATGTGGGATACGGGGGCTATGGCATTTAGTCCGGATGGAAACACATTTGCTGTCGCAAGGGGTAGTAACATCCATTTGTTGGACCCAGACACGAGAAATCAGAGAGATGTCCTCACAGGACACACGTTTTCTGTCTATACGTTGGCATTCAGTCCGACTGGAGAAACGCTCGCCAGTGGTAGTCGAGATACCACAGTTAGACTGTGGGATGCAAATACCGGTGAATTGCTACGGACACTCATAGGACATACGGATAGGATCGCCTCTGTGATATATTCACCTGATGGCAAGATGCTTGCGAGTGCTGGGGGTTTTGAAGATAATACGATATGTTTATGGAACGTGCAAACAGGCGAGCTCCTGCGAACCATTACTGAGCATCCGGATAGAATTTATCCTATTACCTATTCTCCAGATAGTATGACACTCGCCAGTGGCGGACGAGATTCCAAGATTCGTTTGTGGAACGTACACACCGGTGAACTTATAAAAACTATTATCACTGATATGAAGTACATTTCTTCCGTCGTGTATTCACTGGATGGTGGAACACTTGCCAGCGGAAGTCGGTCGGATAACAACATCTATATGTGGGATGTTCAGACCGGCGAACTCTTAAAAACGCTTGCGGGACATACTGACCATGTTGATTCTCTCGCATACGCGCCTGATGGTAAGACGCTTACCAGTGAAAGTGAAGACGGGACAATCCGATTTTGGGATGCCGACACCGGTGAACACCTCAAAACTATCAGTGGACATACGTTTCTCGCAAGAGCGGTGGTGTTTTCACCGGATGGTAAAATACTCGCGAGTAGTGAGAGGGCAGACAATGCGGTTGCATTGCGGGATGTTCAGACCGGAAAGGTTTTGAAAACGCTCGCTGGGCATACAAACCATCTCAGTTCCGCTGTGTATTCACCGGACGGGAAGACCTTAGCGAGTGGGAGTTGGGATGGAGAAATTCGACTGTGGAACGCGCAGACCGGAGAACACCTGAAGACTCTCGTTGGACATGAGAGAGGTGTTCCTTCTCTGTCGTTTTCGATGGACGGGACAACACTCGCAAGCGGCGGTTGGGACAATACGGTCTATTTGTGGTATGTGCCAACCGGTCATATACTACAAACCATTACTGGAAATACCAACAAACCACAAGGAAACTATAGTGAAATGGATATTTCGCTTCGCCCTGATGGACAGACGCTTGCTGTTGCAACCGACGAAGAAGTAATACGACTCTGGGATATCCGCACAGGCGAAGTTAAAACGGAGTTGATAGGGCATGAGCGAAGGGTGTCTGTTGTCGCGTATTCACCCAACGGATTGGTGCTTGCAAGTGGTGGGGGTGACCGTGAAATCCGGTTATGGGATGCTATCTCTGGTGAATTAGTGTCTACTTTTCCAGAACAGTTGGACAGTATCATGTCCATCACATTCAGTCCGGATGGACAGACGATTGCCAGTGGAACTGTGGGGGGTATCTATATCTCAGATGTAGCCACAGGCAAGCACATAGCGACCCTCATTGGACATAAGCGTCCGGTTCGATCCGTAGCGTTTAGTCCAGATGGAAAGATGCTTGCGAGTGGAAGTGATGATAGCACGGTTATTCTGTGGAAGGTACCGGGTAAAAAATCTCCTCAATAACAAATAGACTTTCTGAAACGCGCTCGTTACGTTTTGAAGCTTGGCAACGAGCGCGCTTGGCATAACAATATTCCCTAAAACGGTGTTCCGCGCGTTGTTAGGGCACACCAGCGCGAAGTGAATAGATGATTGAAAAGCACGTCCTGCGCCTCTGGCGTTTGAACCTGCTTTAATGCCAACGCGGCATGGAAACGGACGTATCGGTCTTCATCCTCAAGTTGCGTGACAAGCGCAGGCATCGCCGGTTCAGCAAGCGTTCCGAATTTCGCTAAGGCACGGGCAGCGTTATCGCGAACAGGAAGATAGGCATCGCTTAACCCGGTTGCCAAGACCTGCACAGTCTCAGACACATCCATCTCGTTAGATACCAGTTGTCCGATGAGTCCTAACCCTTCTGTTGCGTGTCGCCGGACCGACTCGGAGGGGTCTTGGGCAGCGCGGACCAACGCAGGCAGTGCCTCTTGCGCGGCTTTTCCCATATCCGCCAAGGCGAACGCTGCGCTTGCTCGCACCGAATCGTCTGCTGCTTGCAAGGCATCAATAAGCGTCGAAACAGCAGGCGCGCCAGTGAGACTCAAAGCATACCCTGCATACTCGCGGATGGCATTAGATTCACTGTGTAACATCTGCTTCAAAACAGGCACGGCAGCTGCACCGACCCGCCCCAAGCGATAAGCGGCATTTAGCCTCTCTTTTTCATTATCGCTATCCAAGGTTTCGATGAGGGTATTCACCTCAGCGTGCGGAACACCGTTGGCAGTACCGTTCTGTTTCCCGTAGTGCCAGTCCCATACGGATTCCCACAGTTCTGGATGCTCAGATTCTTCGCCACTGCTGGGGGTATGCCAGTCGGCAGTATGACTCTGCCACAAAGGTGCTTGTGGTTCATCAAGTCGGATAAAGAGAAACTTCAACATATACCGCTTTTTGTCGCTCCGATTCGGCATTGCGCGGTGCCACAAATCGTAATGGACAATCGTCACAGTCCCTGCTTCGCCACAGAGTGCGATTTCTGGCTGTTCATGCGCACTTTCACCCGTCTCGTAATACTGGGAACCCGGCAGCACAGCGGTAGCTCCCATATCTTCTGTGACATCCTGCGGATAGTAGAACGCCATCGTCCAACGACACCGGTGGCGACGGATCTGTTCGTCGCCTGCATAACTATCTTTATGAAAATTCTGACCCTCGCTGCCCTGTTGATTGAAATGGCAGTATCGATGTGGATGCATGACGTAGTCCGAACCGAGCACACCTTGCATCGCCCCGTGGACTGCAGGATGGTCAAAAACTTCTTGAATTTCAGGGATAGCTGGCAGGAGATTGTTTCCCAAATTCCCGGTTTCCTCAAACATTGTGTCCAATTGCTGGCGGATATTCGCATGAAAATTCGGCGAGAAATCGGTTTTCACCTTGACGTAGCCGTTGATGATGAAATTCCGCATCTGTTCATCGGTGAGTGGCAGTGTCGGTCTATTCATCTTGCGCGCCCTCCTCTTTTTTTTTGACAGGGAGTCAAATTCTATTAGGGCATTTAAGAGATGTTCGCTAATACGGTGTCCCGCGTGTCGTTAGCGTACACCACCGCGAAGCAAACAGGTGATTGAAAAGCGCGTCCTGCGCCTCTGGTGTTTTAATTTGCTTTAACGCCAACGCGGCATGGAAGCGGACATATCGATTCTCATCTTCGAGCTGCTCAATAAGGGTAGGGATTGCGGGTTCAGCGAGTGTGCCTAATTTTGCTAAGGAACGGGCAGCGTTATCGCGAATCCAGTAATAGTCATCATGCAATCCGTTTGTTAAGACCTGTACAGTCTCGGACAGGTCCATCTCGTCAGAAACCTGTTGTCCGATGAGTCCCAATGCTTCTGTTGCGTGTCGTCGGACCCATTCGGAGGAATCTTGTGCAGCGCGAGTTAACGCAGGCATGGCTTCTTGTGCGGTTTTGCCCATATCCGCTAAGGCATACGCCGCGGTGCCACGGACAGAATCATTTGCCGCTTGCAGTGCGTCAATGAGTGTCGGAACAGCGGGTGCACCAGTGAGGCTCAATGCATACCCGGCGTAGTTGCGGATAGCATCAGATTTACCGTGCAACGCCTGCTGCAAGGAAGGGACAGCAGCAGCACCAACGCGTCCTAAACGATATGCGGCATTTAGCCTTTCTCTCTCGTTATCATTATCCAAAGTTCCGATAAGGGTATCCACTTCAGCGCGCGAAACACCATTGGCAGTACCGTTCTGTTTCCCGTAATACCAATCCCATAAAGATTCCCACATTTCCGGATGCTCAGGTTTTTCGCCGTTGTGCCAGTTAGCCGTATCACTTTTCCACGCCGGTGTTTGCGGCTCGCCCAATCGGGAAAAGAGGAATTTCACCATGTACCGTTTCTTGTCGCTCCGATTCGGGGTTGCGCGGTGCCACAAATCGTAGTGGACGATTGTCACAGTTCCGGCTTCACCACAGAGCGAGAGGTCCGGCTGCTCGTGTGCGCTGTCACCGGTCTCATAATACTGCGAACCGGGCAGAACAGCGGTCGGTCCCATATCCTCTGTGACATCTTGTGGATAGTAGAACGCCATCGTCCAACGGCATCGGTGGCGACGGATCTGTTCATCGCCTTCATAAGTATCCTTATGAAAACTTTGTCCGTCACTTCCCTCAGGATTGTGGTGGCAGTATCGGTGTGGATGCATAACGTAGTCCGCGCCGAGTACGCCTTGCATTGCGCCGTGGACAACGGGATGGTCAAAAACCTCCTGCATCTCAGGGATGAGCGGTAGGACGTTGTTCCCCAGATTGCCCGTTTCAAACATTGCATCGAGTTGTTCGTAAATGTTTTCGTGAAAACTCGGCGGGAAATCGGTCTTTACCTTGACATAACCGTTGATGATGAAGTCGCGCATCTGTTGATCGGTGAGTGACAGGGCAGGTTTGCTCATTTCGATGACCTCCATCTCTTCTCTCTATGTTTCTAATTCGCGTTGGAACGTCTCAAAATTGGATGCCAATGAAGCTTCGAGATTCAATTGTTTGAGACGGTTCAGATCAGTAATCGTTTCAAGGTGCGATTTTACTGCGTTGATATTCGCGTTCGGGAAACGGGCCTCAAGGACAGTCAGCATGTTTTCAATGGTGGTCTCGCGGGCCCCGCGTTCTATACCGCGTTCTATACCGCGTTGCGTCACAAGTTCGTAAAAAGGAGACTCTTGCATCATTTCCTCCGATATCATTTCGTCGAAAAGTTCAGGATCATGCACTAAACTTCCAAAAACCGAAAGTGCAAATAACAATGTTGATCGCGTCCGGTTGTCTACCGCAGCAGTTTGTACGGTTTCTACACATTTCTGAACCCATGCCTTCGTCGTCATACCTTTAGGCGGTTTCATTAGCGGTGCGAAAGGCAACAGACCGACAGACGCGGCATCCAGAGATAGTTCCGCTTCTAACTCATACAGCCGAATCACGGTATAACTGAACCACAAACCCCCGCGATCCTCGTTGCCATACCCATAATACCCAGGATCGTCCTGACCCGCAGGGGGGCGGAAATACAACACCGTTGAATACACAGGCAGTTCATATTGAAGCCCCAGGAAACTTGCATACGCCAGCATTCTCAGTGGCATCGGTTTGTCCCGACTATCGTCAGTTTGTGCTTCTATATGGAGAATCGCCTCCTCGTCAAGAAGCCGGACTTTAAACGTCATATCGCTGTGATGCATCTTAATGGTCGGTTGTTCCGTACTGAGTTTTTCTCCAACTACTACGTCTGGTGTATGTAGAGATAATGACTCGCTGTCGGATCGCAATGCAGGTAAATACTCCCTGTAGGTTTTAGCACTCGTTTCATTTCAAGCATACGCACCGCCATCATAATCAGATAGGACTTCATACTTTTGCCGTGTGTCAGTTCTGCAGTATGTATTGCCTGATAGAGTACAGGTTCTCGCTCTGCGATCTCGCCGTGCCAAGCGTTATCTATGTCTGATAGTGTCCAAGTGTCTGTGAATGCAGCACCTGCTGCCTTGCTCCCGATAGGGGCAGCATAATTGCGATTAGAGTTGAACGGCGGATCCAGATAAATTAAGTCTATAGACGCGGAGTCAAGTCCGCGTAGGATATACAGGTTATCCCCTTCAAAAATAGTGCGGTTTTGGACGTTCATTTCATGCTGTCTTTCGGGGTTACCACCTAATTTTCACAGACGCTTTGATTCTATAGACATAGCACTCCGCTGGAGGGCGGATGTTTGGATACACTGTTTTCTATAGATATAGCACTCCGCTGGAGGGCGAAAGTAAGTGCTTGAAAACCAAGTTCAAACGTGTAAAATTCATTAGGTAACGAGTCGAATTATCCAATAGTATACCATATTTGAATAACAAAATCAGGTGAAAAGTCGGTCTATATAGAGGTTTATAGCACTAACTGTAGGTTGGGTTGAACGATCCTGTGGAATACGATTCCAAGTTCCAAACACATCTCGACCTTAACATCGCGTTGTCCGCCATCAAGCACGAAGTGAAACCCAACTTCATAAAAGGGCTCTGAGAACTATTAAGTGGTTCGTTGGGTTTCACTTATTATTTTTTGATGTGGCGCGTACAGGGAAAGTTCTATTTTTGTATGAGGTGTTAGCGTTCTGATATGTCCGTTCAACCCAACCTACAATCCAGCAACTGATAACTGACAACTATTTTCTTATTTTTTGACTGCACCAAACGTAACGCCTCTGAGTAAGTGTCCCCGCATTAGGAAAGTAAAAACAGCGACGGGGAGCAAGAAAACAAACGTCGCTGCAGCGATTTTTCCCCAATCCATGCCTGCAGAACCGGTCGCACTGGTAATTGAGGGCGGCGCGGTTACGGCTTTGCCGCCGACTTCTGTGAGCACCAAGGCGAAGGCGAATTCGTTCCATGCTGTAATGAGACAGAATACCGCAGTTGCGGCGATACCCGTAACGGATTGTGGTAAAATCACTTTTACAAAGGTTTGAAACCGAGAGTAGCCATCAACGAGTGCAGCATCTTCATACTCCTTCGGAATTTCATCAATGAATCCTTTCATGAGCCATACTGCAAACGAGACATTAAAGGTGGTATAGAGCAGGATCAACCCAAAGTGTGTGTCTCGCAAACCGAGTTCACTATACATCAGATAGATCGGAATGACGACAACGACAGGGGGTAACATCCGTGTACTGAGGATAAAAAAGAGTAGGTCATCTTTACCGGCTACGTCGAATCGGGAAAAGGCGTAAGCTGCAAGCGTTCCGAGTCCGACTGCGAGAATTGTGCTACCGCCACCAATGATAATACTATTGAGCAATTGATAGAAATACTTGGACCCACCGTTCGCCAATGCGACACAAACAGCGATTGTTCCAAAGACGCTCGGTAAGACGACCGTCAGTCGTAGTTTCTTCTGAGTTTGTGAGGCTATGCTGCCTGTTTTCCTTAGTGGGTCAATCAACAGATAGGCGATAATTGTGCAGACGATCAGTAGCAGGAAATTGAATCGGGCATCCGTTTGAAGACGACTCTGCATCGGCGGTAGGCTCAGAAAACTATAGAGACAGGTTAAAACGAAAATAATATTCCAGACCAAACCGAGATAGCGGGGTAACTTCGCCTTAAACAGAGAAAAAACACCGAACAGGAGTAGTCCTATGAACACCTCTGCGAGAAAAATGTATGTTACGCTTGGTACCCCTTCTGAAGGCATTAATTTCTGATAGTTTTCCAGCGATATTTTAAAGACGAACTTGGGGAGTTTCGTGGTAATATCTGCGAAACCTTTCAGAGACGTTGCCAAAATCCAATAAATCGGCGTGATATAGATAATCACAGCAACGGCAATGAAAGCAATTATGAGGTAGTGCCAAAAATTTTTCCGATTCCGCATTTTCCTTATGCTTCCCCTTTAACGCGGTTGAGGTATTTCACGTAAATATTGCTCAGTGCAACGATAATGATGAGCAGAATGTATGCCATTGCACACGCCTTGCCGGTGTTATAGTTCCGAAAGGCGAGTTTATAGAGGTTCATTGATACAGTCTCTGTAGCGGTGCCGGGCCCACCCTCACGGGTTAGGACATAAACAATGTCAAACATCTTGAATGCATCCATCGTTCGGAACAGGAGCGCAATGAGTAGAAGAGGTGATACCAATGGCAGCGTAATCCATCGGAACTTGAACCAAGCGGAGGCTCTATCGACATCAGCGGCTTCATAGAGATATTTCGGAACAGCGCTTAATCCGGCTAAAGCGATCAGCATCATGAATGGCGACCACATCCATGTATCGACAATAACAACAGCTAACATCGCCACTTTCGGATGGGTCGTCCAGCCGATCGGGGATTTCAGAACCGGGCTGAGGAAAAAGTTCAGCAATCCAGAATTATCTGAGTAAAGAATAAACCGCCAAAAGAGTCCAACAACCACGGGCGATAGCATCATCGGGAGCAGGAGAAGTGTTGTGGTGAAGCCCTTATATCGGAATTCACGATTCAGGAGCAGTGCTAACCCGAACCCGATAAAGAATTGCGCCGCGACTGCTAACAGTACGAAATAGGCAGTGGTTTGAAAATAGCCCCATATCTCTGGGTCTTGAAGGAGGCGTGCATAATTACGAACACCAATAAACCTTGGGGCTGCGGGCATTGAGGCTTTATAGCGATGGAAACTTAGGTACAACGACCAGAGGAGCGGAAAGATGTTCATCAAGATGAGCAAAACCATGGTGGGCATGATAAATGCCATCTTTATTTGGTAGTCGCTCATCCCGCGCGATGTTTTGTACGGGTGGTTGGTTTGCATATTATTTACGAAAGCCGTCAGCCATCAGAAAAGAGGCTTTCGGGAAACCAGGCACCTCTTGCTGTTAGCAGATATACCGACAGCCGATTTGTCAGTCCTGTGTTTTTTCTTTAAGTTGTTCAATAACCGCTAAAGCCTTAGCAAGTTCTTTTTCGGCGTGCGCCCGTGCTTCTGCCGCTTGTGCAGCGCGCGCCTCCGCATTTTCAACACGTGCTTCCGCCTCTAAAACCCGTACCTTCGGCGGTGGAACCCACGCAGAATGATTCGCATCGTACAAACTCAGAATACCGTCTCGCTCCCCTAACTCCAAACCGAGTACGACTGACGGTAAACGTTCATCCACAAACGCGATCTCTTGATATACGCCGTCTACCAGTCGATACCCTTGAAAATGTGGATGTACTTCTCCATACGGGTCGTAAATGTAATACTCTTGGACACTTAGCACATCCGCATAGAGTGCTTTTTTGTCTGT
>VXXH01000782.1:1655-11161 GCA_009835515.1 Candidatus Poribacteria bacterium | reverse complement strand
GCATGCGTCACTGCCATCGGTACTACTGCAGGGATTCAGAATCTTGAAGAGACCATGAAAATTAACCGTCAGAGGAATTAGTTTTCAGTACGATTTTTTTCAAAAATCTTTCAGTCATCGGTTATCGGTTAAGAACCGTATTGATGTCTGAAGCCTTTCCCTTTACTAAAAACTCTCACTGCGAAGCAAACCGTGCTGACAACCGACAACTAAAAAAATATGAATAATACACCGATTGTTGAAATAGAAAATCTATCCAAATGGTATGGCGAAGTTATGGGGGTGAATGACATAACGCTCACGATTTACCCCGGTATCATCGGTCTACTGGGTCCAAACGGCGCGGGGAAAACGAGTCTAATTAAACTTATGACAGGGCAACTCAAACCGAACCAAGGCGAGGTGAAAGTGCTGAACCAGCCAGTATGGAATAACACTGAGTTGACTCGGCAGGTGGGCTACTGTCCGGACATAGAATTGGCATATCAATTCATGAGTGGGCTTGAGTTTGTCACCTTTTTCGCCACGTTAAGCGGATACGACAAATCAGAAGTAGAATCTCGGAGTCTACATGTATTGGAAACGGTGGACATGCTATCGGCAAAGGACCGACCTATCGGCTCCTATAGCAAGGGTATGCGGCAGCGCATCAAACTCGCGCAGGCGTTAGTACACGAACCGGAACTTCTATTTCTTGACGAGCCACTCACGGGTTTAGATCCGAACGGAAGACGGCACGTTCTTGCACTGTTGAAAGACCTCGCTGACAAAGGTATTAGCATCATCGTTTCAAGCCATATCCTCTACGAGATTGAAGCACTCACAGAGACAATTTTGCTCATCCATCAAGGACGTATCCTTGCAGAAGGGACTATCTCCGATATCAGAGAGTTGATTGATGAACATCCACATAAAGTCTACTTAAGCACCAACGAACCGCGCCGCTTAGCACAAGTCTGCCTGCCTTTTGCGGATATCCTGAGCGTAACCTTTGTCAATAATGGTAACACTATGGACGGATCAGAAACAGACATAGCAGGCGATATTATTATCGAAACCGCTAAACCAGATGCTTTCTATGCCCGACTTCCTGAACTCCTCATTGAAAACGAATTGAACGTTTCCCAACTCTACTCCCCTGATGATAATCTCTCCTCCGTGTTTAAATACTTGGTCGGGTAGCCAGATTTTAAACTACATGACCATCAGGTTGTCCTAACTTCACCAACGCGCCGATATCCGGTTCATCTGCGAGTTTTGCGAAACTTCCGTCACAGATGGCGCGTCGAATTCCACGCATTAAACTGATGTAAAAGTGCAAATTGTGCAAGGTGTGCAGTTGTGAACCGAGAATTTCATTTTCAATGTGCAGGTGTCGGAGATACGTCCGTGTGAAGTTTTGACAGGTATAACAGGTACACTCCGGATCTAATGGACTGAAATCGCGTCTGTATTTTGAGTTGCGGATACGGATGATACCATCTGTTGTGAACAGGGATCCGTTGCGTGCGTTCCGGGTCGGCATGACGCAATCAAACATATCAATCCCGCAGCGTACACCGTAGACCAAGTCTTCAGGCGTACCGACTCCCATTAAGTAGCGCGGCTTTTCGTCTGGTAGCAGCGGAGCAGTGTACGCGAGTACCTCGTACATCAACTCTTTTTCTTCGCCGACGCTTAAGCCGCCAATAGCATATCCCGGAAAACCGATTGAGACCGTGCCATCCACGCTCGCCTGACGCAGGTCGCGTTCCATACCGCCTTGCACAATGCCAAAGAGGAGTTGATCGGGATTCTGATGCGCCTCTTTACTGCGTGCTGCCCACCGTAACGTCATCTCCATGGAATCCTTAAGATACACGTAATCGTTTGGTAATGCTGGACACTCGTCAAACGCCATGATAATGTCTGCACCGAGGGTATTCTGGATTTCGATTGAACGTTCAGGAGAGATAAAGTGTTCAGTGCCGTCTATTGTGGAACGGAATGCGACACCCTCTTCAGTAATTGTCCGCAACGGACCGAGACTAAAAACCTGAAATCCGCCACTATCGGTCAAGATCGGACGCTGCCATCCCATAAACGCGTGCAATCCACCTGCCTCTCGGACAATCTCGTGTCCGGGACGTAGGTAGAGGTGATAGGTATTCGCGAGAATAATTTCCGCCCGAATTTGGTCTGATAGCATTTGCGGGGTGCACGCTTTCACTGTTCCGCGCGTCCCGACAGGCATAAATATGGGTGTATTCACAACGCCATGCGCTGTGTGGAGTTTGCCAACTCGGGCCGCAGTGGCTTTATCTTCATGGATAAGTGTATAGGGGGAATCTATCATGTATGGTTGTCAGTCGTCAGTTATCGGTTTTCAGTAAGAAAGTTGTGAAGTGTGCTAAAGTGCCTAAAGTTTTGAAGTTAGCAACTTTACTAGGGGAAACACCCAAGCAAAAACACTTTCGCACACTTTACAGACTTCTTTAACTGATAACTGATAACCGATAACTGATAACTATTTAATGGATAATCTTCGCATTGAGGATAGGGCTATCCTGTACAAATGCTTTACCGTTGATGGTTGCTGAACCTCGGAATTTGAACTGATACGTCTTATCTTCCAAAGAACCGAGAACTTTTAAGGGGACTTTGACTTCGGTTTCATTCACTGGAATAGTGACAGCCTCCGTGGTAAATCCTTCTGGTAAATCAAGCGGTGTCAGTGTGACTTCATCCGTAAAACCGCCTTGCCGGACAATTGTCAGCGTGAGTATCGCCTCCTTTGTCGCTGGCGTTTCGGTTTCAGTCTTCTCGGTATCTGCAGTCGGGTTTGCTGCAATCGCTACGGTGCCGCCTTGTGCCACTGGCACTGCGTCTTCATTTGCTGCTACCGCTGCGGGAAAAACGATGCTAAAGCGCAAAGGTTCTACCGTCACAATAAAGGGTGCTTCAAGAATCGTCAGTGGAATAGCGGGTGTTGACTGACTAATTGCCTCTCTGTTGATCGTCGCTGTGCCTACAACAGAGATATAGTTGATGCCCGGCACGGGTACGACAGAGAACTGTTCCCGCCGCTCAAAACTTCCCGCCTTCACTGAAAGGACTGCCTCATTTTTACCTTCGGCAATAGTGACAGGTTTTGCAGTCACGCGGGGTGGTAAGCCTACCACTGAAAGTGTAATAGGACTTGTGAAGTCGTCGCGCCGATTCGCTGTCACATGAAGGTTGACCGCTTTGTTATGTGTGACACTTGCACTAATCTCAGCGAGCGTCAGCGTGTATTCCGGTGCCTCCATCACTGTCAGAAGCATCGGAGAAGGCGTGGCAGTGCGTTCTACCTGACGACTGCCAACTGCAGAGACTCCAGCGACGGAAAACGGCATCAGCCCAAGTGGCGCGTCCCATGGTGCAGTCACCGTGAGTACAGCCTTGGCTTGACCGGTCTCAACAACAGCGGGACTTACCTCGAATGTTTTCGGCAGGGTAGGACAATGTAAGCGGATAGGACCGCTGAGCTTATCGAGGCGGTTCACGTTAACCTGCATTGTGAAAGTGCCACCTCGACTGACGCGCGGGCTATCGAGAGTGGACGGACGGTTCTGGCTGTCAAGCACGACTGCGCTGAGCGTGAAGTCTGGTTCCAATGGACGGATGTTTAAACGGTATGAATACGCGCCACCGCCTTGGTTGTTCAGATCCCGAATGGCGACAGAATACTTTCCTGCTTCCGTGAAATTCCACTCAATGCGTGCGTCAGCACCACTAGCATCGTCGTTGACCATCAAGACCTGTTCTTCCGCTGCATCGTAGGCTTTCATGTCTGTCGCGGCTTCCATCTGTTTTTCTGCACCGTAGAGCGTAAGGAGTGCATCAAGTTGTGATGACAGCCTGAGTGCTTCCACTTCAAAGACAAGAAGTTGAGGTGCTTTTATCTCAAATGTAAACCGATCGACATCACCGGATTCGTCAATTTTCCCGTTGATTGTTATCGGTGCGTTTACAGCATTTGCTTTTTCAACCGTATTGTTGGGTTCAGTTTCTCCCATTTCTGCCAAACTTCCGATGGAGAAGAGGTGTGGATTGCTTGTTAATCCAGAAGGGGTCTTTACCCTGAGTGTCTGTTCACCTGTCGGCGTTTCGGCATTAATTGAGACCTGTATAGCGTTAACAGTTTCGAGGTTCGCGCCGGTTACGGCAATCGTATTATCCGTTCCGCGCTGTCCGCCGAGCGGAAAAATTGTCTCAAGGTAAGGTAATTCACCGATACTTAACCGATAACGGAACCCGTTTCCACCTTTGTAGCGGATATCGCGGATATGGAGTGTGTATTTACCTGCTTCAGGCGCGGTGTAATTTAGGAGCGAATCTAACCCGTTGCCCTGTCCGCTGTTTGCGACTTCAGCCCCATTAGCGTCTTGGAGGACGAGATACGAATCCAGAGGCGATCCTATCCGTTGCGCCGTCACCTCACAGATAAGTTTCGCATCTTTTTTCAGACTAAAACTGAAACTGTCTTGATCATCAATTGATGCGATTTCACCATTGACGGTAACCGGCAGCTCCAGCCAATTTGACATCTCAGTCTCTTCGACTGTTTCATTTTCGTTTATTTCTGGTAGGTTACCAACAACGAAGTTTTGTGCGTTGGAAACACCATAAGGCGTAACGATACGCATCTGTTGGATACCTAATGGTGCATTAGGGTCAATCGTTAAGGAGGCGACCAGCTGCATGTCGGTAGGAATACGTCCAGAGATCCCATCGCCATTGAAGAGGACAGCTGCTTGCTGCGTTTCCTGGCTAATTTCCGCAGTAATGCCGGTACCACTGAACCATACCGCCGTTGCCGTGTCAAGATTTTGACCTTTGAGCGTAATTTCTACGTTCTGTCCGTGTTGCGCGCCTTGCGGGGAGACAGTCGATAGCGCAGGCACAACTTGGGCGTGTGTGAAACTAATTGTTAGAAAAAAGATTGACAGGGAAAGAAGACAGCATTTGATTGGAAGACGGAAAGCGGACGAACCCACTCGCCTCCTCGACTTCCGAAATAACTTGTTAGGCATTTTGATTACCTCTTTAGTAGTCATCAGTCATCAGTTATCGGAGGAATAGTCGTCAGTTTTCAGTACGGATTTTTTTTCAAAAATCCTTTCAGTTTTCAGTTAAAGAGGGGTTGATTAAATCACTCTCACTGCGAGGCACTCTTGTAACTGAAAACTGATAACCGAAAGGGAACGTACTCGTTCCCGTACTGATAACCTATCCGCTGACAACTGACGACTGAAAACTATTTTAGAAAATCCCGGCAATCGGTTCGCCTTTCACCAATTCGCGTGGTTGATCTAAATGGTTGTAGACGATCGTGTGCGGATCAATACCGAGTGTATGGTAGACCGTCGCGAGGATGTCGCGTGGATGCACGGGGTTCTCAAGCGGTGTAGACCCTGTTGTATCGGACTTCCCGTAAACCTGTCCACCTTGGACCCCTGCGCCTGCGATTAACCCTGTGTAGCAATAGGGCCAGTGGTCGCGTCCGTCAGGAGCGTTGCTATTACCAGAGGTACTAATACCCATCCGCGGCGAGCGTCCGAACTCACCAATCGCTAAGACGAGTGTATCCTCTAACATCCCACGTTGATCCAAGTCTTCGAGTAATGAGGAGACAGCACTATCTAACTTCGGGCAGTGTAGGTTCTTCAAGGGACCGAAGTTGGTTGCGTGCGTATCCCATGCTGTGGTGTTTGGATCACCGTTGGCAACAGAGGGCCAGTTCACCTGAACGAACCGAGTGCCTGCCTCGACCAATCGCCGTGCAAGGAGTGCACTCTGTCCGAAGGTGTGTCTACCGTAGCGATCGCGCATCTCATCTGATTCTTGGGACAGATCGAAAGCGTTGCGTGCCCGCTGGGATAGGATAAGGTTGTACGCCTTCTCATAATACTCGTTCAAGGCATAGGAGTCCGCCACCTTATCAATTTCGGGCATACTGGCGTTAATCGTCTCAAGGAGATTTTTCCGGCGTTTCAGACGCACGGGTGGCACTTCTGGACGCAAGCTTAAGTCGTCGAGGTTAATATCCTGATTCGGATCCTGGAAGAGGAAGTACGGATCGTAGGCTCTCCCCAAGAAACCGGCGTTTCCGCCTTTACCGATGATATTACTCTCTTGCATCGGACGCGGAAGTTGTACTGCCGCGAGCATTGGTTCATCGGGGGGTCGGTAATTTGAGATATGCGATGCAGCATTCGGATGGTCGGCAGGTGAAGGCGGATCGAGCTGCCCAGAAGGAGCAACTTTGTCCGGCGTTTCGCCAGTAACCATCTGATACATTGCAGCGGTGTGGTTGAAAAGCCCTGCTGGTGTGTAGCTTACGGAACGGATCAAGCAGGCTTTGTCCATCTGCTGTGCCAAACGTGGCATCGTCTCAGATAACTGGATCCCCTTTACATTGGTAGGAATCGGTTTGAATTCACCGCGAATGTTTGAAGGGGCATCCGGTTTTGGATCCCAGATATCAAGGTGGCTAGGACCGCCTTGTAAAAACAGAAGGATGACCGAGTTGGCTTTTCCCCATCCGTTTAGCGGTTTAGCGGGATCAATTGCCGTATTCGCGTTCGCTTGGAGTGACAATACCTGTGGCAAACTAATGCCGAGCATCGCCGCACCACCGACACGTAGAAATTCACGACGTGAGAACCCGTCACACAAGCGTCCGGGCAGTTGTGGTAACGATAACATCTATTGTTTCCTCCGTTTTTTGGTAGTTGTCAGTTTTCAGTTCGGTTTTTCTGCGAAAAACCTTTCAGTTTTCGGAAAGAGATCTCAGGACTATCCAAAACCTCTTGTAACTGATAACTGACAACTGACAACTAATAACCATTTAGCGATTGAATAAGAAGGCGGGACTGTTAATCAATGCCCACAACAAATCTTGTGCGCCCTCTTCCTTAGATTCAGCGTTCGCGATATGTTCAACCGCTACTGCGTATTCGTTCTTCTCTGGTAACCGAGAAAACGTTGCGAGATATAGTTCTTCAACGAGCACTCGGTCATCCTGATTCGATTTGATGAGTTGTGCGATACGTCCTTTTGGATCAATAAGTGCTTCTGCGACTGTTGGTCCATTAATGAGGTTCATTGCGTGTGCAAGACTGACCTCAGTGGTGCGCTCACATTCACACGAAGTTTCGCGTTCGGGTCTACCAAACAGTTTCAAAAATCCGTCATCTTTGACCTTGCTGTCTGGCAATTGGACTGCGCGGAAGTTCTTGGGTACCTCTTGGAACCGCGGTCGACTTCCTGTTGCGACCCCGATGGCATCTAACAACTGTTCAGCCGTCAAGCGTCTGGCAACGGCATGTGAGAAGTTAATCGTATCGGATTTGTTCCACTTATTCGTCTTGATACTCTGTTGATAGGTTCGGGAGCGAGCGAGCGTTCTCATGATATGCTTGATATCGAATCCGCTGTCCACGAAATCCTTTGTCAGTGCGTCGAGTAATTCAGGGTTGCTTGGCGGATTACTCGTGCGGATGTCGTCAACAGGTTCAATGATCCCGCGTCCCATGAAGTAGCTCCAGATGCGGTTCGCCCCTGCGCGTGCGAACATCGGATTTTCCTTAGAGGTGAGCCACTGAGCGAGCATCTGTTGCTTATTATCGGTTTCTGCTGCAACTTCACCGAATGGGACAGAAGGTTCAACCACTGCTAAGGTTCGGGGATGTTTCACAGGGGTTTCAGTATAACTGGCGTAGACGATTTCATCTCCGGGTAGCTGCCCCTGTTTCACATTGACATCCGCGAAGAACGCGCCAAGTTCATAGTACTGGTTTTGCGTCCATTTTTCAAACGGATGGTCATGGCATTTGTTGCATGAGAACCGAACCCCTAAGAACAGCTGCGTTGTGTTTTCGACTGCAGCGGTATATTCACGGGATACACGGAAATAACTTGCTGCGGGATTTGCATAGGTGCTTCCAGTTGCAGTAATCAGGTCTCGCACAAACTGGTCATACGGACGATTCTGTGCAATTGCCTGATGGATCCACTGTTGGAAAAGCCAGACGCCGCGTTCACCGAGGAATTTGCGGTTAGACTGCAGCAGGTCTGCCCACTTATGTGTCCAGTGGTCGATAAACTCCGGTGTTTCGATGAGTGTGTCAATCAGTTTTTCCCGTTTGGCTTTAGAGGCGGTGGTATCCGCGAGGAAACTCCGGGCCTGTTCGGGTGTCGGTGGAAGGCCTGTCAGATCGAAATAGATACGCCGTACAAACTCTTCATCTGTGCAGAGCTGAGAAGGTAGGATTTTCATCCGCTTCAATTTATTGTGGACGTGCGTATCAATATAGTTATACTCAGGCGTTTGAACCCACTTGTACCCACTTCTGTCGCCCATTACAATGATGCCGTTTGTGCTGTAGGCACCTTCATATCGGGTGAGGATAGCGGTTTCACCGCGGCGTTCTGCGGTTATGACACCGTCATCTGTGATCTTTGCGACCTCATTGACACTGCTCGTGAATTTTGCTTCACGGGTGACATCTCGTGTTGTGCCATCGGGATAGTGTGCGATGACAATCAGCTGCTGCTTCATACCCGGCATAGCAAGTTCAGCGGTATCGGGTAAGACCTCTAACCTTTCAACGCGCTGTGTGGTTTCAACATCAGAATTCGCCCCTTCTGTTATCCATTGGCGGATGAGTTCATAATCCCGAGACCCCGGTACGACTACTTGACCACCTTTGTGTGGCACTTCGGATGTCGGTTTCAGCAACATCAGGCTCTGTTCGGGGAAAGCCCTGTTAAAGCGTCTGCCGGATATATCCTCAATCAAGAGTTCATAATCAAAATCGGGATCGTAGCCACGGAGAGAGAGTTTGAATCCGTTTTTACCCTTCGCTGCACCGTGGCATGTGCCGTTATTACATCCAGCATGGCTCAGGAGCGGCATGACATCTCGTACGAAACTGACAGGCGGTGCCTCCATGCTCTTGACATCTACGGGTAATTCAGCTCTCACGCCGCTGACAGTAACAATGATTTTCGTTGTGCCAACTGCCATCGGGAATATATAGTTATCTTCATGTACCTTCACCGCGCCAGTAGCGGGCGTTAGCACAGCCCACGGTGTTACATCTACCCATGTGCCATCTTTTGTCTTACCTGACACGAGTACACGTCTGCCATCACGTGCATGCTCCAATGTCAGTGACTCCGGATGAACCCTCAACTTCGTTAAAGCGACACTTGCAAGCCATTCTTCAGCTGTCGGTACTTCGGTACTCACAGGTCGCGCCATCTCACTTTGCGCTGCTAACTGAAACGCGAAGCAGATGGCAAATGCAACAAGGAGTGTAGTTACAAAGTTAAACCTGGGTTTCATCAAAAATTCGGCGTGGAACCTTCCGACTGTAGTCGCGGAGGGAACGCCGTCCTCCCTATTTTTACTTATTGGGTTTTGTTCCGTTTTTCTGCGTTTTGATCATCAACTCGTGATTTATCTCGTGCCTTATTAA
>VXXH01000782.1:0-1645 GCA_009835515.1 Candidatus Poribacteria bacterium | reverse complement strand
AGTTGATGGTCAAGAAAAACGGGTTTCCGCTTAATTTCGTAACGAAACTGGATACCTAACTAACAATTTTTTAACTATCGGTTTTTCGTTCCGTTTTTCTGCGTTGTCGAAAAACGGGTTTCCGCTTAATTTTATAAATCTATCTTTTCACCTTGGCAGGCACAACTTGAAACCCCGCCAACAAAGGAAGATGCCTAAGTTCTGAATAGTTTAGGAAAGGTCCCAGAGCAGCACGGAGTTATCTTCACTTGCACTTGCGAGCAAACTGCCATCAGGTGCATAAGCGACATTCCTGACACTACCTGTATGCCCAGTGAGTGTGTTTTTCGGTTTGCCTCTCCTTGCATCCCACAAACGCACTGTTCCGTCACTACTGGCACTTGCGAGGGTTGCGCCATCAGGCGCGTATGCAACACTCCAGACATAGCCTCTATGTCCTGTGAGTGTGTTTTTCGGTTCGCCTGTTATCGCATCCCACAAACGAATCGTGCGGTCAGTGCTCCCACTGGCAAGGGTTTCGCCACTCGGAGAATAGACGGCAGAATTGACAATATGCTTATGTCCCGTGAGTGCAGCTTTTTGCTGCCCCGTGGCAGCATCCCATAGCAGTACGGTGTCATCTCCACTGCCAGCTGCGATTGTACTTCCATCAGGAGAATACGTAACAGATCGAATAGAGAACTGATCCACTGTGAGTGTGTTTTTAGTTTCTCCTGTGCTCACATCCCAGAGACGTACCGTGCCATCAGGACTTCCACTTACGATCGTGGTACCGTCAGGAGAAAAGGCAACGCTTCTAACAGCGTCAGTATGTCCTGTGAGTGTTGCTGTCGGTGCTCCACTGGTTGCGTCCCACAGCACGACCGTGTTGTCGATACTCCCACTTGCGATTGCGGCACCATCAGGTGCGTAAGCGACACACCTGACATATTCTCTATGCTCCACAAGGAGATTAAGCCCTATTGCGCTCTCCACATCGTAGACCCAAACCCCGATGTCGCAGGCGACAGCAAGTTGCGTGCCATCTGGTGAAAAGGCTATATCTCCAGTTAGGTTCCCTTGATCAAGCCGTGCTTTGACCCCTTCAGGTAGATTCGATTGTGCGTCATTTTGAGCGTTTAAAGTTTCCAATGCGTAAAGTATTCCTCTTTGGCGTAGTTTGCGAACTAAAATTTATCGTTATTATCAAGAATCATATTTAAACGTCCCACATCTTTGTGTCCATGTGACGTGTAGATACCTTGTGGTGCGCGGGAATGTGACGTAATTTCGGATTTTTTTATTTTTAGATTCGCGAGCGAATATTCCGCGCTATTCCTGATTTTTCAAATGTCCCCAGACTATCGGCAATTTATCACCTGCAGAAACATCCGCAAATTCGGATTCACTTGCTAACCAGTTGATAACGTTTTCTGTAAGTTTCTCTATATGATCAATACTCTCGTTGTTCTTATGGAAATTCGGGATCCGCCAGTTCATGTTGAAGACTTTACCATCCCCAGCTTCCCAATAACCGAACGCTGCAATCCTATCCGTGTAATTGGTACCGCCCTCCCAAGCATGCGCAAGCGTCGTAAAATTCTTCCAAATTGTGTCGAAATAGTCACCACTTACTGGATATCCAGTTGAATTGATGCGAATCCAA
>VXXH01000092.1 GCA_009835515.1 Candidatus Poribacteria bacterium | reverse complement strand
GTTAACAACGCTTTGAGGGTTGATGGGTCGCTAACCTTGCTGAGTTGGTACTGACTATAACGGGATTCGCTTTGATTCGGACGCTCATAGTAGATGAGCCAGGCTTCATCTGTCTCATCAATCTCACGCAGTTTAAGACGTGGTTTGCAGGTTTCGAGTACTGAAGCGTCTTTTACCTGCGTCACATAAAAATAGGTATCAATTTGATGGACGGTTTCACGATGTGTCGCGTTTAAATCAGCCAACTTCGGATAGAGGCTTTCAAGCGACTGATAACGCGCCTTGAATTCTAAGTTTTTTGCCATATTTTTAAATATTAGGACCTGCTCCGTTTTTTCCTTCGTCAAAAACGGGTTTCCGATCAAGCGGATAGCGATAATTATTTTCCAGGGGCTTCGAGTTACATGCTCGTAGCAGGCAGCGAAATGCCAAAATTTGCTATTAAGAGATCGGTACCGTGTTTCATTCAATTTCCGCGAAATCTTCATCGGATTGGAAATCATCAACACAGGATCGGTTACAACGCTCGCCGTTTGTTAACAACCAACAAGCGCGATGCTTTAATTTAAGAGCACTTATGATACAGGTACGTAACTGCTCTGGATCAAAACCGCGCCCTAACAGGTAACTGTAGCTGCCGGCTCTCATGACGCGTCGTCCCTCATCATTATTACGGACAATCGAAACAATTTTGATATGCGGCTGATACCGCTTGACATATTCAAAGAGCCGTCCTCGCGAGCGGCGGGTGTAGTCGGCAATTATCATCTGATATTTGCGCATTTTCAACATACCCACGGCTTCCGAGCTTCGCTCTGGAAAATCACACCCGTAGCCTTCGGATCGGATGAGGTTCCTGACTTTGTTACGTAAATAGTCATCACGGGAAACGAGCATCACATCGCCTTGCAATTCAGAGACACCGAAGTCTTCTTGAATGTCAAGCGGGATACGTGCTTCGCGAGTTCGCCAATCCAAAGTTCGGCGCGCCCGCCGGACCCGCTCATTGACCTGATCAAGCCGCTCTTCTAAATCTGGAAGTGGCTTAAAAAACTTTTTCATTTCTTTGCCCCGCAAACCTTGATTTTAAAAGATGTTAACCGGAGAATGTTACTCTATTCTACCGTATATGCATAACATATATCAACCGATTTTTGTTGATAAAAACCGAGAAATTCTATAAAATTCCCAATATCGGGAACCTGAAAGCCGCGCACCACAACCAAAACCGTCACAGTAGTAGGTACGCTCCATGTGCCGTTCACCAAAGTAGGAGGCACTCTCTGTGTCGCCACAGTTAGAAATGGACAAGAAT
This sequence comes from Candidatus Poribacteria bacterium, assembly GCA_009835515.1. GTDB lineage: Bacteria > Poribacteria > WGA-4E > WGA-4E > WGA-3G > WGA-3G. The sequence continues at coordinate 9,857 of VXXH01000092.1, read as the reverse complement.
AAAAAGGATAGAACAATGTCTGCATCGCAACTTCCGCTCCCGCAACACTTTGATGTTAATCAGGTAGACAAGGTCTGGCGAATCCCCTATCAAGAACGTCAACGTGAAGCACTCGCGTGGGCAGACCAGTATTCAATATCCGCAGCATCCGAAGACGATTTTCGGACCTGCCTACTCCTTGTCGATGTCCAAAATACATTCTGTGTCCCCGGTTTTGAACTATTTGTCGGGGGTAGGTCAGGAAATGGTGCCGTAGAAGACAATGTGCGTTTGTGTCAGTTCATCTATCGCAATCTGCCGCATATCACCAAAATCGCTTGCACACTTGATACGCATACGGCGATGCAGATATTCCATGAAGTCTTCTGGATTAATGATGCTGGTGAGCATCCGTTACCGCTGCAGACACTGATTACGCCAGAAGATATAGAGACAGGCAGATGGCGCGTCAATCCTGCTGTTGTTGGCAGTCTAAATTTACCGAATCAGGTTCCAGAATCGAATCCATACGCATGGCTCAAGGCGTACGGCGAACATTACGTCAAAAAGCTTACCACAGATGGCAAATATCCGCTGGCGATATGGCCCTACCATGCGATGCTCGGTGGGATCGGGCATGCCGTCGTCTCTGCTGTCGATGAAGCCTGCTTTTTCCATACCATCGCCCGTAAGACCCAGATCCATTATGAAATTAAAGGACAGAACCCGCTGACTGAAAACTATTCTGTCTTACGTCCGGAAGTCCTGAACGACACAGATGGGGAACCGATTGCTGAAAAAAACAGTACCTTTCTCCAAATGCTTCTCCGATACGACCGAGTGATTATTGCGGGACAAGCGAAAAGCCATTGTGTCGCTTGGACTGTCAGCGATCTGCTCACAGAAATTCAGAAGGCCGATAGCGAATTGGCGAAGAAAATCTATTTGGTGGATGACCTGACTTCACCTGTTGTCGTCCCGGGGGTCGTTGATTATACGGAGCCAGCGGATACCGCGTTTGCCAAGGCTGCCAGTGCAGGAATGCATATAGTGCAGTCAACAGAACCTATTGCGCGGTGGGAGTAGGCAAGCGTCGTGAAGTCTGTTAACCAATTTTAGAATCGAATAAAAGAGGAGACCGCTATGGAAGTTAAACGAACAGAATTCGGTACCTTCGCACGACTATCCGGAATGATGTTTCTACAGTTCGCTATCTGGGGCGCGTGGGCAGTCCTTATTGCTGGACACATGCAAAATCTCGGATTCAGTGGTAAGCAGATTAGTTACGTCTTTGGCACGACGGCTATCGGTTCGATAATTTCTCCAATCATCGCAGGATGGATTGCGGATCGTCTAATGCCAGCACAGGTGTTTGCAGCAATTTCCCACATACTCGGGGGCATCTGTCTCTTTATTGCATGGAAACAGACCTCCTTCCCAATGATGTGGAGTATGATTTTCCTGCACGCCGTTCTCTATATGCCAACGATCGCGCTGACCAATGCGATTGCTTTTCACCACATGGGGCAGTCAGACAAATTCGGAAATATCCGGGTCTTCGGAACACTTGGCTGGATCGCAATTAACTGGATCCTGAGCCTATACCTCCGGTTCTGGGAGGACCGAGAGCCAACACTTCCACACGTCGGCGACTGCCTCCTTTTCGGTGCCGTGCTTTCACTCATGATGGGAGTCTACTGTTTGACGCTGCCCAATACGCCGCCGAGTAAAGAGGCAAAGAACCCTTATGCTTTTCTTGAAGCCTTCTCCCTTGTTTCAAATCGAAATTTCGCTGTGCTTTTGGTCATCTCTTTCGTTGTTGCTATTGAACTCCCTTTCTATTATAACCTGACCTACCTCTTCCTGACCGAAGCAGAACATGGCGTTGGGCTTGTTGGAAGTAGTGCTAACTTAGCGATGAGTCTCGGACAGGTCGCTGAGGTTTTGCTCATGCTGCTGCTCTTTCCATGTCTACGCCGGTTCGGCATGCGATTTACTATCTTTTTAGGTATCCTTGCGTGGCCCGTTCGGTATGCTATCTTCGCCATTGGTGAACCGGTGTGGTTGGTTGTCGGTGCGCAAACACTGCACGGTATCTGCTATTCGTTCTTTTTCGTCGGTGGTATGATTGCTGTGGAACGATTGAGTGCACAGGACATCCGCGCGAGTTCGCAAGCACTGCTCCTCTTTGTCACGAACGGGTTCGGCATGCTGGTCGGGCATATCGTCAGTGGACGGGTACATGATTACTTCGCTTACCCAGAAGGTGGACACGCCTGGGGAAAAATATTTATGGTTCCCATTGTCATAACAGTACTCGCTGCGATCGCCTTCATTGTGTTGTTCAACGAACAGAAATATCAAGCAGATGCCGAAGCAGTGGAACAAGCCACTGCCGACACATCATAAGGAGCAATTATGTCAACCCAGAAAACACTCGAATTTTACCCGACTCGCGGCAGTTTAAGGGTCTCAGCAAGACAACATTGGCGCATTGCTGTCTCTGATAACGCTACTGCCTCTGAAAAATACGCCGCTGAAGAATTTCAAAAATGGTTTAACCAAGCAACCCGATTAACATTACCGCTGGATACCGTCCATGAGAATACCGATACCAATAACGGGTGGATTACAATCAAAGGGTCATCTATGCTCGGTGATGAAGACATCGAAATCACGGTTAGTGATAGCCAGATTCAGATCAAGGGCGGCAGACCGCGCGGTATCCTTTACGCGGTGTATCAGTTTCTTGAAGAATTGATCGGTATCCGGTTCTTAACCGCCGATCACACCTATATCCCAGATGCATCTACCCGGCAAATACCGTATGGCAGTTATATCTACTCCCCACCGTTTTCGTTCCGTTGGAGTTATTACCGAGAGAATTCAGAGGATCCGACATTCGCGGCGAAACGGAAAGTCAACACCGTCACGGATGCTGAAAATCTCGGTGGGAAAACACAACAGCAGCTGATCAACCACTCGTTCCACGCGTTAGTGCCTTACGGCACTTACGGCGAAAGCCATCCGGAGTATTACGCACTCGTAGAAGGGAAACGCGATACGAATACCCACGGCGGTGGACCGCAGCTATGTGTGACGAACCCCGAAGTTATTGAGGTCGCCGCGGAATCCGCAATTCAGCAACTCATGGATCGACCAGAAGCCACCAATATCAGTGTGAGTCAAGCGGATACGGCGGCATACTGTCGCTGTGAAGCGTGCGAGGCACTTAACGAAGCGGAAAATTCACCGATGGGATCGCAGCTGACTTTTGTCAATGCTGTCGCAGAACGCATCGAGAAAGCACACCCGCACGTCAAAGTCGGCACGCTGGCGTATTGGTATACTCGCAAACCACCCCAGACGATAAAGCCGCGGCACAATGTGCAAATTCAACTCTGTAGTATTGAATGTTGTACCCTGCATGCTATTGATAACCCGGATTGTGAGCAGAACCGAGCCTTTTGCCAAGATACCAACGAATGGGGAAAAATCTGTGACGACATCTGGATTTGGAATTACAATACTAATTTCCGTTCTTACGATTTACCTTTCCCAAATCTGCGGAGTATTGCTCCGAATGTCCGCTACTTCTTACGCAACAACGCCAAAGGCGTATTTATGCAGGCAAACGGTAACGGGTTAACAGGCGAATTTTCTGATCTGCGGAATTATCTCATCTCACATCTTATTTGGGATCCACATCTTGATGCTGATGCCCTTTTAAACGAATTTGTGAAGCTCCACTACGAAGCCGCAGCACCGCCAATTCTTAAATATATTGCTTTTCTCCACGATAATGTTGAGTCGAAAGGTCTCCATCCGAGATGTTTCCCGACTCCCGAGGATGTCGGCTTAGATTCGGAGAGTGCACAGACTGTTTTCGACTATTTTCAGCAGGCGTTAGCACTTGCCGATAAGCCTGAAATCCAAGCGCGCGTCGAAAAAACTTCTATCCCTGCCTACAAAGCGATGCTCGTAGCAGGCGGCGACATGGAATCCCAAAGACGGCAGGCACTGATTGATGAATATATCACGTTGTGCGAACGTTATAACATGTCACACGCCGCAGAAACGCAAGCAGCGGAAGCCTATTTTGAGGAACTCCGCAACCAATAGTCTCATTCATCGGTTAAAGAGTCTTCAGTGTTCAGTAGTCAGTTAAAAAAGGGTTTGATAAACCGAGAACCTCTTGTAACTGACAACTGACAACTAATAAAATGTTTGATTTCCGAACGCCTTTCTTCTTAATCCTACTTATTGCGATTCCTGTGTTAATCTTTGTGCAACGACAGGCACACCGCGGTACGACACAGTGGCGAAAAAACGTAACTTTCTTCTTCAGAGGTGCCGCGCTGCTATGCGCAATCCTCGCGTTAGCGAGCCTGCACCGGACGCACAAAGAACAGCGACTTGCAGTCGTATTTCTAATTGACACCTCCGAAAGCGTTCAACCTATCCAGCGCGAAGAAACAGTCAAACAGATCAACGCCGCTGTCGCAAAATTGAAGCCTACCGATCTGTTCGGCATCATCGGTTTTGGGAAGGAAACTTCTGTCCTTACAGGTATTCGACAGAAACAAAATCAACCCTTGGAAAGTATGTCTGCAGCACTGCTGGCATCACTCGCGGAGCAGGCAATTAGACGCGATGGTACCGATATTCTCACCGCACTTAAGCACGCAATCGCATCGCTGCCAGACGATTATCATCGGCGGATAGTATTGTTTAGCGATGGGATTCATAATGCTGGTGGTACACGCTTGGAGGATTATCTACCGTTACTTTCGGCGAGTAATGTTGAGATAGCAGCAATACCGCTTAACACGCTTAAAGACGCAGTTCGGGTGGTGCAGCTTCAGGTACCCACCCAAGTCCACAAAGGGCAGCGTTTTGAGATGCGCGCCATAATTGAAACCGATGGGAACCTCCCAAAGGTACCCGCTACTCTCTATCACGAAGGTGCATTGATTGATACATTTGAGTGGACTTTGCCGAATGGAACACATTCTCTTTCTTTGCCGGTGCCACCAGTTTCCGAAGAGAGAAACCATAGATATGAACTAAAACTGGATGTCCGCGACGAAATCCTTGAGAATAATCAAGGATATGGCGTTGTAAAAATTCAGGGTAAACCGCACATCTTATATGTAGATGAGGATCCCACACAGGTTACGCACCTGAAAACTGTCCTTCAGGAGAACGGTTTTGACGTGGAAGTTAGGGCACCCATGGAAATGCCGACCGATCTCATTGAACTCAAGCGCAGCGATGTCCTCATTCTGAGTAACGTTTCCGTGGATGTCCTCTCATTGGAGCATCTGCAAAGCATCGAAAATTATGTCCGTGACCTCGGACACGGGTTAATCGTTATCGGCGGCGGACACGCCTACGGACCCGGGGGTTATACCGATACTGCATTGGAACGTGTACTTCCTGTAAAAATGACACCACGCGAACAGAAGGATACTGTCGCGATTCTTTTTGTATTAGATACGTCGGGGAGCATGGCAAATTATGTCGGTGGACAACGACGTAAAATTGATCTCGCTATTGCAGGGATCAGTGCGGGTATTGATAATCTTGAAGAGGATGACATCGCCGGAGTCATCAGTTTTAGCGCGGGCAAAGATGCTCACATCGTCTCATATCTCACATCTGATCGTCCTGTGCTACTTCAAGCCGTTGGCAGGCTTAAGCCGACAGGCGGAACAACGCTGATGATGGAGGCGATTGACAAAGCCTCCGAAATACTTGAAGCAGACGATGCGAAACGGAAGCACATCGTTCTCTTATCGGACGGTAAATCTGATGATACGAAATCCGATTTTTTGAAGTTAGCAGAACAAATTGCCAAAGCGCGTATCAGTATCACGGCGATTGCGATCGGCGATGCAAACGTAGAGCTTCTCACGCAGCTTACAGAGAATGTAGTCCGCGTTAAAAATGTTCAGGAGCTGCCAAAAGTTTTAACGGAAGCCGTCCGAGAAACGCAGCGTTACATCGTTCAAGAACCTTTTCAACCTGTTATTAATGTTCCGAGTGAATCCATTGTGGAGGGGATCGGCACGCCGCCAGAACTTCACGGCTACGTTGCGACGGCAGGGAAAGATACCGCCCAGGTTTTCATCCGTTCACATAAAGATGAACCCGTTCTGGCAGGGTGGAATATCGGGTTAGGAAAAGCGGTTGCCTGGACATCGGACGTTAAAGCATGGGCAAAAGAGTGGATTCCGTGGCGCAATTTCGGAAAATTTTGGGGGCAGTCTGTCAATTGGGTGCTTCCTGTGGCGGATGCAGATGCCGACTTTGATCTCACTGTATCGCTCCGCCACGGTGCCGCGGAAGTCAGCATTGATACACGAACACCGTCACAAGTCGCTTACGAGGTCCGCGCTGCTGGTCCGAGTGGAACAAGCGAAGCCATTGAAATGCAACAGATGACGTTGACGCGCCACAACGGCACATTTCAGATACATGACAGCGGATCTTACATCGTCACTGCACAGCGTGAAGGTGATGGTTCCAAACGCACCAAACCCTTGATACTCCCTTATCCATCAGAATACGCTGAATTCGAGGTCAATACTGACTTATTAAAAACGCTGGCATCGGAGACTGGTGGCACTTACGAACCCACACCGACCCAGATAGCATCACCCGCCGGGATACCCATTGAGAAGCAGATTTCACTTGCACATGCGTTGCTAATTGCCGCCGCGCTTTTCTTTGTATTGGAGATGATTCTCCGGCGTTACAGCATAGCAAATAGGCATATCGCTGAGTTTCTCGGACGATTGCGCGGACAGCCTGCAGACAAATCGGTAGGTGGACAGGTAGACACTGCGCCTTCACCCGAACGCGTTACAGGAAACACGGTCTCTGTCGAGCCAACAGAAGCATCAATGACCCGATTATTGGCTGCTAAGAGGCGCGCTCGCTGATACTGTGCGGTCAATATGTATAGATTTATTAGAAGAGTTGAATTATTGAGGTGTAGGTTGGGTTGAACTGAATTGTGTATGAAATTAGTTTTCAAGATGTGAGTTCTGCTGAATATTCCTTTCTGCCACTTGATAATACTGGGGCAAAATTTCAATACCGGCGGAATTTCTTAACAACTTCTGAGCAACCTGACACGTCGTACCCGAACCTGCAAACGGATCAAGCACCCAATCATCTTCTTTGCTAAATAGTTTGATAAACCATTCTGGTAACGTCTTGGGAAAAACGGCACTATGTTTCCGATTTCCAGTTTCCGTTGCTAAGTGCAAAACATTCGTCGGATACGCCATCTTTCGGTCTAACCAATTTGATACGTTCTTCCCAAATCCGCTTCCGACTTTCGACGTATCCCGAATCTGATCTGTCTCGCTGAGTTTCTTTAATCGCTTCTCCGCCCAATCCCCCATCGGCACCATAACTGACTCTTGGTACATATTGAACTTTCTGCTTTTATTAAACTGCAAACATCTCTCCCAAGCATCCCTGAATCGGTTTGGCCACTTGCCCGGATAGGCGTTTTTCTTGTGCCAGACAAATTCTTCCGTCCACAGCCACCCCTGCCTTTTCATCTCAAGTATCAACTCAATAACATAAGTATGCCGTTCTCCGTTAATGGCTTTCTCTTTTATATTCAGAATGAACGTACCAGAAGGCTTGAGAACTCTTAAAAACGCTTCAGCTCGGGGCAGAAACCAATTGACGTATTCATCCGGACTCGTTCCGCCATACGTTTTGGATCGACGGTCCGCATACGGCGGAGATGTCATAATCAGGTCGAATGAATCGTCATCAAAATTGGAGAGTACCTCTAAGCAGTCCCCGAGATAAAGGTCTGTTTTTATTGCTGTCATCAAAGCATCTACCCTTAAGCGCGTCAAGATATAAACGTGAAGGTTTGTTCACATAATACCATGTTTGCTAAAGGAAATCAAGGGGTGTGTAAATATTTTGTCAAAAGTACAACGAAACCCAACGCCTCAAACGTTGTCGGTGTGAGAAGGTGTTGGGTTTCGCTTGTATTTGGACGGTTTTAAGCAGTGGAAACTTGATTATTAGGTTTCTGCCATAGGGTCTCAGAACGCTGCCGAATTTGGTCCCAAGGACCAGTGATCGCCAACGTAATTCCAGGACTCTGAATGTTTACAAAAAGCGTTGTGCCATCCGGTGAGAACGTCGCACCCGCAAGCTCAGACAGATTACCGGCATTTCGAGCGAATCGGTAGATATTTCCTTCAGGTGTTACGCCGATGAGGAACTCCTCATTGGGACCGTCTTCACAGATGATTAAATCGCCCCAAGGTGTAACTGTCAGGTTATCGGCATTCTCCATGAGATTGACGTCATTCGGTTCAATGAAGAGTTCAAGAGTCCCCGGTTCTTGTGCCTCGCGGCTTGTGCCTTCATAAGGACTCGGTATATATCTCCAGATTTGCCCTTTGTATTCAATACCGCCATTCGTGCAGGCGATATAGAACTCTCCCGTCCCTTGATTGTCGCCATACCATATCCCTTCACCGCGTGCAAACTTTGCAGCATCTTTACTATCAGCCCCTTGGTAGCGGAGGTCATCGGACGGCGATTCTACATTTTCAATATCCACCCATTCAACAGCAAGTGTTTCTCCGACGGGCACCGGATTATACGTCCACCAAAAAATCTTTTGGTTTCGACTTCGCCAATTTCGGGTATCTGCCGCTTTGAGGTCTCGAATTTTCAGTGCTTGCAGCTTGCCGCCTGCAGCGAGTTCTCCCGGTTGGTCAGGAATAAACCGGTAAATTAAACTATCTCCTCTGTCTTCGGTTTCGTAGACGATTCCTGTTTTCGGATCAACGGCGACTGCCTCGTGATTGAAGCGTCCCATCGCTTTCAACGGGATTGGGTCAGCTAATCCTATGTCGGCAGAAGCAGGAACTTCAAAATTATACCCATGGTTTGCTTCGTAAGTGTTTTCTTTTTCAGATTTCTGCATAGTCTCTTCACAGGTGATCCATGTGTTCCAAGGGGTTAGCCCACCGGCGCAATTCCGGATCGTCCCTATCAGACTTAAGAAGTGTTTCTCCAGCGTCTTCGTGCGCGTATCATAGACGAGTGTCGTTGTCCCGCCGAGACAGGGTAATTCGCCTGATCCAGCGTCGTAGAATTTGTCAATCGCGGCGCGTTCAATCTTCTCGTTATTCCATCCAAAAGGTCCGACGTTTTTAGCAGTAGCGGTCAATTCGTGATTGCGGACGAGGATCGTTTTGCCGTTAGGCCCCGGGAAAGCCGCCATACCATCGTGTCCGCCCGGCACCCAAAGCCCATCATCCATGGTTTCACCTGTTCGCGAAAAAGCGTGTGCGGTGAACCCTGCCGGAAGGTCAAGAAGTCGGTTTGCACTCGGCAAAAACTGGAAGGGGGGTTCAGGTCTAAAGCCCGGTACTTTTTGAATCAGGGTTTGGCTACACCCTAAAAATCCGAGACTGACTGCTGCGGATGCGGTCGCAAGCGCGCCGGAACGTAGAAACTGCCGTCGTGATATTTTATTTTTCATAAAGTTCCTCACCAAGCGAAAGTTAAAGAGAGCACCAGAATCCTATGTTGTAAATGTGACGTATTTTTCATCTATAAAGTGTAGCCTTAATATTTTACAATACTTTTGATATTTTTTCAAAGGTTTCTTACAAACGATGGACGATAGCAGGGTCATTCAATTATTTTGTTGTCTGAATCAGGGCAACTGTCAGAATGCACGTTGCATTTGGGCGAGTATGCCGCAAATCGCGGAGCGCGCGGAAGACGCGGAAGCTGAATGGCTTTGGGCTGATAGAAAGGATTCTTGACAATCGAGCAGGTTTGTGTTAGAATTTATACATATAAAGCCGATATACAGG
>VXXH01000188.1 GCA_009835515.1 Candidatus Poribacteria bacterium | reverse complement strand
TATCTTAATCTTCATTACCCACATATCGCCCCGCTGGGGCTATAGGATAGGGAGACACGCTCTGCTATAAACATAACGCCCCTAACGGGGCTAAAGAGCAGAACCCACTGCGATACACATTACGCACCGGACGTGCGATAAATCGCACTACTACAAACATGATTCTGGACACTATCAGGAATCTAATTTCTTCTTGTCCTCTAATACCAAAGATGCTATTATGTTCCTATGCAAGGACTAAACCTAAAACCTACCCACAAAGCGATCCGAGACTACTACGCCACGCTCCAGCAATACGACCAGCACAACGCCACACACGAAGGCGCGGTTAGCAATCCTTTTGCCTTCTTACTGGATACCTGTGCAAAACAACTCAACGCCACGCTTATCCCGCAATATGGAATGGACACGCCGAAGGGAAAACGGATCGTCATTGATGGTGTGGTCCTCGACGCATACGGACTCCCGTTCGCGTATTGGGAAGCGAAAGATATTGACGATGACCTCGGCAAAGCCGTCCAGGCCAAACGCGATGCTGGTTATCCACTCGACAATATCCTTTTTCAAACCCCGCAGCGTGCCATCCTATATCAAAATGGACAGGTAGTATTGGACGTGGACATCACCGAACCCGCACGCCTGATTGCTGCACTTCAATATCTGTTCTCTTACGTCCCACCCGCGCTCGACAATTGGCAAACGGCTGTCTCCGATTTCAGAGCGTATGTGCCTGACCTCGCGGGCGCGTTGAAAGCACTCATTGATCAACGCCACGAGACGGACCCCGCGTTCAAAGAGGCGTTCACCGATTTTTATGAAATCTGCCGCACCGCCATTAACCCGGAACTCTCACGCGATGCTGTCGAAGAGATGCTCATCCAACATATCCTCACTGAACGCATTTTCCGTACCGTTTTCAATCGGTCAGACTTCACCTTACGAAACATTATCGCCCACGAGATTGAAAACGTCAGTTACATACTCATGCGGCATGAAGTGAGTCGAGGCGTGTTTCTTGAACCGTTAGATCGGTTTTACGTTGCTATTGAGCAGGCAGCAATGCTCTGTAAAGACTTCTCTCAAAAACAGCATTTCCTCAATACATTCTACGAGAAGTTTTTTCAGGGGTTCTCTGAGGATGTTGCAGATACGCACGGCATCGTCTACACGCCGCAACCGATCGTGGATTTCATGGTGAGGAGCGTTGAACACATCTTGAAAACCGAGTTCGACCGATCGTTATCGGATGCCGGGGTACATATCATCGATCCATTCGTCGGCACCGGGAATTTTATTGTTCGTCTCATGCAGGACATCCAAGGCACGGCGTTAGAAGAGAAATATCGTCATGAACTCCACTGCAACGAGGTGATGCTCCTGCCCTACTATATCGCCAGTCTGAACATTGAGCAGGAATACTTTCAACGCACAGGTGCATATTTGCCATTTGAGGGGATCGCGCTTGCGGATACGTTTGAGCTGCTTGAGCAGCAGCAAGCCGAACTTTTTACACGTGAAAACACAGAACGGGTGGAGAGACAGAAGGCTGCGGATATGTTTGTCGTTATTGGTAACCCACCGTATAACGCGGGGCAAGTGAGTGAAAACGACAACAACAAAAATCGAAAATACCGCACAATGGATAAACTGATACGTGACACTTGGGCTGCAGACTCTAAAGCAACGAATAAAAATGCCCTCTATGATCCTTACATCAAAGCAATTCTGTGGGCACTGGAGCGCATTGGCAAAGAAGGAGTTGTCACGTTTGTAACAAATAATGGCTTTCTCGACGGCATGGCATTTGACGGGATGCGGAAACACCTCGCAGCAGCTTGTGATAAAATTTATACTCTGGACTTAGGTGGAAATGCAAGAAAAAGGTTGAAGGTTTCAGATGCAAATGTATTTGGGATTCGAGTTGGGGTGAGTATCAATCTATTTATCAAGACAAACCGTGATCAATCGGCGACTTCGCGTATCCTTTACTACCAAACTGATGAATTGTGGAACAAAAAACAGAAATTTGATTTTTTGAATGAACATCAACATATAGGTAATATTGCGTGGCAAACGATTCATCCAGACAAGCAATATACATGGTTGACCGAAGGTCTCCACGCTGAATTTGAGACTTTTATTCCATTGGGAAGTAAAAAAGCGAAGATGAACAAAGGCACAGCAACGAACGTGATTTTCAAAACCTATAGCAGCGGAGTCAAAACGAATCGTGACGCATGGGTTTACAACTTCAACCTGAATACACTCACCAAGAATGTTCAGCGACTGATCGGTACTTACAACGCAGATGTCGATCGGTGGAAACGGCGAGAAGATACGAGGGAAATTAACGTAGATGAATTTGTTGTTTATGATGAAAAGAAAATCAGTTGGAGCCGAGACTTAAAGGTTAAGTTGAAACGAGGGATAATTGCTGAATACGCTGAACACAAAGTGAGAACGTCTTTCTATCGACCATTTACGAAATCAAATCTCTGCTTCGACCGGACAATAAACGATGTTGTCTACTTGTTTCCATCCATTTTTCCGACATTGGAGACAGAAACGGAAAATCAGGTGATATGGCTTAAGGTTGGAAGAGAATGGGCGATGTTCGCATTGATGACAAACAAAATTTCCGATATTTTGCCTCAAGGTGGCTCTCAATGCTTTCCCTTCTATACCTACGATGAGGACGGCACGAACCGACGCGAAAACATCACCGATTGGGTATTGTCCGAATTCCGAACGCATTACAATGACAACACCCTCACCAAGTGGGATATCTTCTACTATACCTACGGACTTTTGCACCATCCCGCCTATTGTGGGAAATACGAGATGAACCTCAAGCGCGATCTCCCACATATCCCCTTCGCCGAGGATTTCTGGGGTTTTTCCAAAGCGGGTGCGGCATTAGCAGATCTCCACGTCAACTATGAATCCGTTCCGAAATATGATAAACTCCGAGCGGTTGAAACCCCCGGCATGCAGGTCAATTGGGATGTCGAGAAGATGAAACTCTCTAAAGACAAGACGCAGTTGACATATAACGATTTCTTGACGTTAGACGGCATCCCCGCAGAGGTTTATAACTATAAGTTAGGCACGCGTTCTGCTTTGGAGTGGGTAGTGGATCAGTATCGTGTCAAGGTAGATAAACGAAGCGGTATTAAAAACGACCCAAACCGCGAGGGGGAGCCACGATATATTGTGGATTTGATTGGACGTGTTATCAACGTCAGCCTAAAGACGGTGGAAATTGTTGAGAGTTTGCCCAAATTGTAGGCGTTAGTTTCTGCTCCTCGGGTGTTTCTGCTAAAACCTTTGAGGGTTCAATTTAATTTGATATCATTCAACCTTTTAAAGTATAATTAAAAAAAGACTGCTCCAAAGTTAGTCAATTTCTATAGCGGATGGAAAACAAACGGTTGTCTATGTTCAGAACATAAGACTACGTGTTTAGACCTGAGTTCACCTATGAATCAAAACGGAAATGATTATGTATCGTTAGTGAGAATCCCTCGCAAGTGGTTCAATATATTTGTCTGGACTTTTTCCAGTTTAGTCATTGCCAATGTTTTGATTGAATTTTGCACCGGTTGGGCTTGGAAAGGTTTAGGTGAAACGGTACTAACGCGAACAGCGGTTCTCATGACGCTGATAGTCGGCTGGTTCTTCATATTAGCACATATATGGGAGGTCATCATGTTGGGATACGCAAAACTATTCAAAGACAAAATCCTTGCGCAAGGCAGAGCGGAAGGTAAAGCGGAAGGTAAAGCAGAAGGTAAAGCAGAAGGCAGAGCGGAATTGTATCGTGAGTTGCAGCAAGCGCAAAGAGAGGGTATAACGCTTGAAGAAGTGCTGAAAACACACGATGCCGAAAACGGTAAAAACGAAGGGGACGAGCCGTCTTAAGGTGACCAGAGGACGTACGTCGGGATATTAAATAGCGTGCCGAGCAGTGCCCACAGTCCTACAAATACATAATCCCCCATCACCAAGCCTAAGAAGAACGGAATTGCACGCTGATGTGCCCGTAAACCGAAGACAGTAAGAATGATGAACTTCACCAGCCAACCGAGGAAAACAGAGAACCAGAAATCGGCAAGTCCGCCCCATGTCGCAGCGGTCATGACATAGCCGATCGGATGGAAGGGCCACCACATAAATTTATGGCGCAGGAAATAGAGAATCCATGTCATCCCTGCACCGATGCCCATGGATTGTGTGCCGTCCCAATTTGGACCCGTAGGGTTGTTAATCCACCGTTCTAAGCGTCTCCCGAAGACCTCTTCACCGATACCGATGATGTAGCCGTGTACAGCGAGTGCTCCAGTCTCATAAAGGAGATAAAGGAACGCCCAAAACGAGGCGAGCGTACCGATGACAATGGCGAACATCATCACCCAGACGAGTCTTCGGCTGTTGATGCCCGCCCGTTCAGCGAGTTTGAAACCCTCCAATTGGTTCGGCATCGGATGTGAGACGTTAAGCCGATTCAACCAGTAGTAGAACGAAATAATCGTAAGGTTCTCGGTCCCGACGAATCGTGGCCCGAAGGTAACTGACATCAACCGTGCTGGATCAAGCGCGAGAATCTCATGTGATGGCGGGCCGAACTCGGCACGTACACGCGTTACACCAAGTGCCATCACAATGAAAATGACGATAAAACCGAATACACCGCCTAAGGACATACCCGCCTTCACCGAAAACAGTGTGAGCCCGAGACCTCCAAAGATTAACCCAGCGATGGCAAAACGGTACGGCATCGGTTCATTTGAATCATCAAACGCCTTTTTGGCTGTCAAACAATTTTGGATGACATCGCGGAGGTGCCTGCGCGTTCCCCACAACGCCAACGCACCGACAGCGAGCCATGCCCCACCCGCACGTTCCGCAAAATAGAGTTCACCTTCACCTAACATCCCCATGCGAACAACCCGCTCTGCTTTGCCAAATAGATAGAAAAACCACGCCGACATAGAGATGTCCAATGGCACGAAGAAGGTCAACCCTATGATGAACGGGTAGGCAGATAGCGAAATCCATCCGACAGCGTTCCACGGTTTATCTGTGAACAGATGCGTGATCGAATAGTAGTTGAGTTGGATAGACGGGACCTGGGGGAATAGATGGCTCAATCCTGCCAGTAATTCAATAAACCCAGCAACCGAAAAACCTATCCACATCGTGCCGCTTCTGAAAAAACTTTTCCGTCCTTGCGCCATCTGGAGCGGCAGCTGGATGATCGGATACGCCAACTTTTCACGCTCAGTCCACTGGACACGGATAATTGTAATGAGACATATCAGCGTAAACCAGAGCAGTGTGACAAACCCTGTCCAGACAAGGATTGGCACCAACCAGCCGCGTAAATGCTTTGGCAGATAAAAGGTCGAACCTCCCTTAAAGTAGGCATCCAAAGCGTAATCCTCAGGCACGAACCATGTCGGGATGTAACGCCAGAAGAGAGATGCCCATTCGTTTTCGGGAGTTGCGAACCGGAACGGATGCGCCAGTGTGCCAATCAGGAACGTCATCATTGAGTGGCCACCGATTGTGGATACCATGACGACCATGATATAAATAACGAGGAGTTCCTGTGGGGTTAGCGCATTGCGTGGGGCAATTTTTTTCCACGCGAGATTGAAGCCGATGACGACAAAGAGCGTAAAAATAGCGTTGAAGAAGAGCGAGACGAAGTTGAGGAGGAATTGCGGCTGAATCATCTCCGCCGCGTAGGCGAGCCAGTAGGCGTTCCCAATAACAAGGAGTGTACCAATCAGGAGGGCACGGAGCGTAATTCCAGATGTAAAGGAGGTTTGCAGTTTCGGCATGTTTAAATAGCAGTCAGTTTTCAGTAGTCAGTAGTCAGCCATCAGTAAAGAGATTCTTGATTTCATCAGATACCTCTTCACTGATGGCTGACGGCTGAAAGCCGATGGCTAATACGCTGATAGTTTTTACTGCTTAAGGGAGCCCCAGACCACCGCGAGTTTGCCTGAGGGCTCAACGGCTAATATCTCGGCGTCAAAAGTGAGGTCCCCATAGGCGAGGCCATCCCATGCACCGCCGGGGATCCATCCGATCTGGTGCTCGCGTTTCCCATTCTCACAATCGTTCATGTGGAAACTCAGTCCGATCGTCAACCCAGCTTTCGCTTTGAATTTATCACCTTTCCCGGGGTTGGCAAACGCGGGGTTGCCGCGCGGCTTCGTCGGGTCAATCGCGACTTCATAGATGTAATCGTTGCCATTCTTGACCAGTACCCATTCCGTGTTATCCTTTGATGCGGCGGCGGATAAATCTTTACCGTTGGCACCGAGTGTCCACTGAACAAGGCTCTCTCGCACCATGCCGTTATCGAAATCAAACATAAATTCGACGCTATCGTCTTCCCACCATCTGGCATCAGGCGGGTTAACGTCTTGGAGTTCGTCATCGGTGATTTCAACGGCGAAATAGATACGGGTCGGATCTTGGGCGTTCCACGCGACTCTGCCTTGACCGGTAAAATCGTTGGCTTTTGGGATACCTTGACCGACATCTTTCAATTCGTCAAAAGCAACAATTTCAGCACGTTCCCATTCGTCAAGTTTTCCATCTACTTTGAGGTTTCTCAGCTGTTTCGCAACATATTCCTTATCACGTTTCGCATCAACAGGTAAGGTCGCTGTATAGAACAACAGCGCAGCTGCTATTCCTATCGTGACTGCGACTTTAAGCGTCATAAACTTTTTCATTGATGAATTCCTTCGTTTTGTAACTTTTGAATCCGTTGTTTCTGCGCCCGATTTTTCTTCTTTGAACTGCACGCACGGCACAACACCTGAAGATTATCAGGAGCGTCGGTGCCCCCTTTGGATTTGGCTATCACATAATTGACTGTCATACTACGAAACGGAAATAACGTTTGACAGCCGTTACATTTACCCTCTTGGATTCCAAACAGTGTGCGTTTATGGGTTTGATTCTGTTTGGAAAGTTTAGGTTCATCCTTTCGGTGAATGATCGGCTTGGTAATACCGTTCTGTTCAAAACGCGACTTAACCAGTTCATAAGATTTGGGACTTAAATCAATCCCTACCCATTGGCGTTTTAACCGCTCGGCAGCTACACACGTAGTAGCACATCCACAGAAGGGATCAAGCACCATATCGCCAGGATTGCTGCTCGCCCCAATAATTCGTTCTAACAGGGCAAGCGGTTTCTGTGTCGGGTATCCAATTCGCTCTTTACTTCTGGCGGTCAAGTTTGGAATATCGACCCAGATGTTATTCAGTCTTTTGCCCTTTTGTTCGTCAAGATACCGCTTATAGCGTGGTACATTTCCCGGACGCGTCTGAACGATACGTCCTGCTTCAATTTCCTTGCGCATGCGATCTTCTGCCCAGCGCCATGTTCGGACGACTCCCATGACTGCATACGTCAGATGAGAATCGGGATCGTGGTTCTGAGCAGTTACAGAAGTGAGTGAAAAGCGGCGTCCGGTTTCCGGTTCAACGCAATAATACTGACGTTTGGTTTTCTCATCTAAATTCGCCAGGTCATACGGAATCGTGACGGCTTCAACGTTCCAGACATACGTATCGCTTTTTGAGTATCGAAAGATAATGTCAGAATCTCGTGCCAACCCCTTTTTGAGGTTTCCCTTGGTGGTTATTGCCCGTTGCCAGATAATCTCATTTCTAAAATTTTCTTTCCGAAAAACGCTATCCATCACCATTTTGAGGTAGTGGCTGGCGTTATCATCACAGTGGAGATAGAGCGTCCCGGTCAGTTTGAGGATGCGGAACATCTCCAGCATTCGGATGCTCATCATGATGAGATAGGCTTTCATGGACTTCCCGTGACTAAACTCAGTAGCACTGATGGCATGATAGAGTTCGGGTTCCCTATCCGCGAGTTCACCGTGAGATGCGTTATCTAAATCCTCCAATGTCCAGAAATCTTTGAACGTTGCACCTGCGGCTTCGCTCCCGACTGGCGCTTCAAAGGTCCGGTTGGAATTGAAGGGCGGATCCAGATAAATCAAGTCAATAGAATCTGTGTCAAGCTCTCGAAGTACATGAAGATTGTCATTTTCAAAGATAGTTCGGTTCTTGACCTTCATCCTATTTCCTATAATACTGTGTGTAGACGCGCTTCGGAAGCGCGCCTACGTATAATGAAATGAAATGGACAGCATAATGGTCCTACCGTCGCGCTTTGATAGCACCCCACGTCGCAGCGAGTTTTCCGTTCGGGTCAACAGCGAGTCCTGTTTCGGACTTGAAATTTTGATTGACTTCGGCTTCCTCGAGTACTCGGTTATAGACACTAAATTCGTCAACGATGCCCGTGAAAACACCAAATTCACCGTCAGCTCTACCGTCCAAACCGATGAAAATGTGATTTTCCCAATCGTCTTCAGGGAATTGGGCAAGGTTGAGTACCCCTTTGCCTGTTGCTTTCCCATCAACGAAGTATTGGACCGCACTATCCTCTGGCACACCCGTAACAGCGATGTGGTGCCACTTATTATCGGCAATGTTTTCTGTGTCTTCAACATTGCCCACCCAACCCGTGTCGAGATTAAGCACTCCATTGCGAACCCACAAGGTTTTGGGACCCTTATCATCGGTACCGGGACCCCCTGTTTTGGCAAAGATTACCCCCGGACCACTACTGTCGGTCTTAATCCATGCCGACCACGTGAAATCAACATTGAAATCAAATTCTTCAGGCGAATCAATTTCGACGAAGTTCGCTTCGTTTCCATCGAACTCCAACGCATCACCGATTTTGCCAGCGACCTTTTTTGGACTACCTTTAATGGTCCCGTTGTAATTGCCTGTCCCATCTGTGACGGTTTTTCCGCTGATCTTGTTTGCATCGAAACTCCAATAACTGACCAATCCGTCCTCGATGATTTGGGCGGGAAGGTTCGTTGCGATGAGACTGATAGCCAAAATTAGTATCACAAAGTTAACTTTTCGTAGCACAATTAAATCTCCTTTGATTCGTAGAAAGTATCGGAAATTTGCAAGCGAAATGCCATAAAGCGGCACCTTCTATCCATTGAAAATCTTCCTGAGAATTAGGAATGCACCGCCGACAACAATGATAAACAGCGCGACAGAAAAGACGAAGGCAAAAATTACTTGCAAAATTTGGAAGAGAATCAGGATACATACAACAACAATAAATATCCCGAATAACACGAGTAAAATCTTTCCCATACGTTAATGAATATGTGAACAGTAACCTCTATGTCAGTTTCATACCCGTAGGTGCGTTTTGTAAACGCATCGGGCAGCTATTTCATATCTACCCACCCGGCTGTTAGTGATGAGTTCTTCTAATTGCGCGTTTTGCGGACTTCCCAAACTTTTAGTTAAACAGCAAGGGTTCTGATTATGGTGTTGCGCGTCGTTTACCGCCATCCATATAAAGTGCGGTCCCAAACATATAGGAACAGGCTTCAGAGGCTAAGAATGTCACGACATTCGCGACCTCTTCGGGTTCTGCGATGCGACCCGCGGGAAGTTCTTGTCCGAGTGCTTCTAACAACTCCTCAATATCGCGTCCTTCACGCTCGGCTCTCGCGCCTTGTTGCGTGCGTGCGCGACCGGTATTGGTCAATCCCGGACAAACGGTGTTTACCAAGATACCATCCCCCGAAACAGCGTCGGAAAGTGCGCGTGTTATGTTCAGGATAGTGATATTGGCGGCACCGGTAGGTATATTCCCGCGGGTAGGACTTGTGCCTGCTGAACCGGCGATATTGATAATTCTGCCCCATCGGTTTTCCTTCATGTGAGGAATAACCAATTGAGACATTCGCAAATAACTGTAAGTTTTCAATGCGAGTGCATCATCAATCAGTCCGGGTGATAGTTCCAGAATATCAGCATTCCGAGCAGCACCGACATTGTTAACAAGAATATCAACACCGCCAAAGCGAGAGATCGTTGCCTGTACCACTTTTTCGCAATTCGCTTGTGTGGTTAAATCTCCGGCAACAGCGTGCCCTTTATGTCCGGTCTGATTGATTTCTGTGAGTGCTTGGTTGAGTGTGTCTTGTGTTCGGGCAGCGATACAGACCTGAACTCCCTCGCGTGCAAGCGCGAGCGCGCACTGCTTACCGATGCCGCGACTACCGCCGGTAACAATAGCACGTTTGCCGTTGAGTCCTAAGTCCATATATCACCTATCCTGCCACTACGAGAGGAGATGTCCACTCAAGACGGGCGGACACCTCAAACCTTTCATAGAAATTTTCGATCACTACTTATTCGCTATAGGCGATATGTTTAGGGATAATAGCGATCAGGGGTTGTACCTATCTTATTTCTTCAAACTTGCCCATGTGGTAGCCAATTTTCCCTTTGCGTCCACAGCAAGCGTTGTCTCGTAACCGTCGTTCATAACGGCTTGGATGTCGTCTTCATCAAGGACAGTGTTGAAGATGATGAATTCGTCTATCAACCCTTCCCACTGTCTTGATTGTCCCCAGTCACCAATTCGGGCAGGATCGAGGACACCCGGGTTTCCACCCCAATCGTTTTCGACATCGAGTTCGCCGTTAACGAAAAAACGGATTTTCTTTTCCGGCGCACTATAGGCGGTTGCGATATGCACCCACTTATTCATTTCACCGCCTGCCAACATATAGTTTGCAAACGTGTCGTTCCCACCCGGATTGCCGTTAATAGAGAACTCGACTTTATTATTCGGATGCATCTGGTAGTGGATGTCGCCTGCTTTCCAACCGTTGTTGTTGAAGAAGACACGCCATGCTGCCTCTCGTCCAGTAGATTTAACCCAATGTGCGAAGGTAATTTCTTCAAATTCGCCGATTCGTTTCGGAATCTCGACCCACTCGGTTGTACCGTTTAGTTCAATCGCGTCACCGATTTGGCCAGCGACAAATTTGCCACCTTTGACTTCACCATCAAATCCGTTTCCGGAAACATCTTCGGCATCGCCATCAAATAGCCATGCTGCTGCAATCATATCCTCGGTGATCTCAGCAGAGCCAGTTAGACTCATGCTCAACATAAGTATCAGACCGAGGGTAATCGTAATAATCTTTGCATTCAACAGAGTAACCTCCTATGTGTAACCAGAAAGATTGGTAAACTGTGTACATTCCGCAGCTTCTGTACAACACAGTTGTTCTG
>VXXH01000035.1 GCA_009835515.1 Candidatus Poribacteria bacterium | reverse complement strand
CAACAGGATGAACCACAAGTCGTGAACATCCCCGATCCGAATTTAGCAGCAGCGATACGAGCCAAGCTCGGCGTAGGCACCCTTACGACGCACACGATGCTAGCTCTGACGGATTTATCTGCTGGCGGTTACGAGATAGAAGACCTGACCGGACTTGAACACGCACACAACCTCAGAAGTTTGTCTCTTAGGGATAACAACATCTCGGACATATCACCTCTCGCTGAACTCAAAAACAAAAAACTGTCTTATTTATCTGTTTCTTTTAACTAGATCTACGACCTATCACCTCTAGCTGAAGTTACACAACTGGTCCAGTTGCTTCTTCATGATAACAACATCTCGGACATATCACCTCTCGCTGAACTCAAAAACGTGAGGCAGTTGCTTCTTCATGATAACAACATCTCGGACATATCGCCTCTTGCAGGACTTACAAGACTGAAGACTTTGGGGCTTCAGAATAACAACATCTCGGATGTATCCGCTCTCACAGGACTTACACAGTTGAGAGTATTGCTGCTTACTGATAACAACATCTCGGATATATCACCTCTCGCTGGACTCACACAACTGCAGCAATTGTCTATTCTCGATAACAACATCTCGGATATATCACCTCTCGCTGGACTTACACAACTGATACTATCATGGGACATATTAATTTATGCTAAAAACCTTTCAGAGCTTTTACCCTTCGCTGGACATCTGGAACATTTGACTCTTGGCCATAGAAACATCTCGGACATATCACTTCTCGCTGAACTCAAAAACTTGGTTTCGTTGGATCTTCGTAATAACAACATCTCGGACATATCACCTCTCGCTGAACTCATACAACTTTCTTCTTTGGTTCTTCAGAATAACAACATCTCGGATGTATCCCCCCTTGCCGAACTCACACAACTCAATTCTTTGAATCTTCAAAATAACAACATCTCGGATGTATCCCCCTTGGTCGGGTTAATAAATCTGAAACCGCACGGGGGTTTTTACAGCGCGTTGAATATCCAGTCGAATCCGCTGAATTACGCCTCTATCAACACACATATCCCCGCCATGCAAGCGAAAGGGATTGACGTGGCGTTTTCGGAGCGCGTCCCGGAAACACTTCTGCAAATATTCGGAGATGCCCAACAAGGCGGTGTTAATTTGGCGTTGCCGCTCCCGTTTGTGGTGCAAGTGTTAGATGCGTGGGGAGATGCCCCGTTTGAAGGGGTGCCGGTAACGTTTACCATCACTGCCGGGGATGGCGAGCTCAGCGCGACAACCGTCGAAACAGACATCAACGGTAGGGCATCGGTACATTTGCGGATGGGAGCGACCCTCGGCACGACGACCGTCCGTGTAACCGCCCCGAATATCTCGGAACCTCTACTGTTTACAGCAACCACCATCCCCCACAGCAAACAGGTGATTGTCCGCGATGGAAACCTCCGGGCGAAGATAATGGAAACGCTCGGCAAACCCTTTGATGAAACACTTACTATTACAGATATGCTGCAACTGCGGACGCTGACTGCGGACGATATAGGCATCTATGACCTCACAGGGTTGGAATATGCCACTAATCTGACGAGTCTGTCGCTACAAAACAACAAGATAGCAAATGTACTGTCCTTAATAACATTAACGCAACTGACAACATTGGACCTCAGGAACAATTGGATATCGGATGTGTCGCCCTTGACGAGCTTAGTCCATTTAAAAAACGGGCAAGGGTTGTTCCTTGAAGGCAACCGTCTGAATACTGCCGCTATCCGTACATATATTCCATTACTACAAGCAGCCGGTGTGAACGTCAGTTTTGATAGTGCTGTAACGGAGTCAGCGTATATCGTACGACCCATCTATCTCCGTGGGCACGGTCTTCGACATGACCCAGAAATGACCGGAAAAATAAAAAACTTGATGAGAGAGGTCCAACAATTTTACGCGGATCAGATGGAAATCTACGGGTTCGGCAGGAAGACCTTCCAGTTTGAGACCGACGCGGACGGGAACGCCTTTGTGTATCACATTAACGGAAGATTTACAGAAAACGCGGTACCAGAATTCAATTGGTTCGATTCATCAAAGAATATTACTCGTCTTGTCTTCGTGGAGGATCTGAATCCCAACACGGTGAGCTATCCATGCGGTGCAGGTCACGGCGATGGCCATAGCGGATATGCAGAAGTGGCGTGTATTAGTTTCATTACAGTTGCCCATGAACTTGGACACGCTTTTGGCTTACCTCACGATTTCCGCCATTCTGTAGGGACTGCTGGTTATATCATGTCGTACGGAAGCCAGAACATGCTCTCCCAATGTGCGGCAGAGTGGTTGGATGTCCACCGCTACTTTAACACTGAGCGCACTGCCGCTGATGGAGACGTTACAATCGAGGTGCTACCACCTCTTCCACATCCACCGAATGCTATCCGTCTCCGCTTTAATGTAACCGCCCCCGCCGGACTTCACCAAGCCCGGATTTCTGGAGTTGATCCAAGTGGAACGTTTAGCAATAGACGGGAGCATGGATTGCTTGCTTGTAAATTTCTAAACGGAAATTCGAGCGAAACTGTCGATTTTGTCATCCCCCCTTTATCTCCTGACACGTTCGGTGTAGTCCTGACAGTTATTGATAAGCATGGAAATACCGGAAGCGCAGGAAGCGGTACAGTCAATGTGCCTTCTCTGCTACCTGAACAACCCGTCTCCATACCGGACCCCAATTTAGCAGCGGCAATCCGAAAAGAGATTGGCGAGTCTATCACGACCCGGACACCGTTTAATCTAATAGAGTTTTCTGCTGTGGAGATAACGGATCTCACCGGTATGGAATACGCAAGCAACCTCAGATCATTGAACCTTTCTGGTTCAATATCAGATATTTCACCTTTATCGGGTTTGACACAACTACATAGTTTGTATCTTGGTGGCAACAACATCTCGGACATATCCCCTCTTAGCGAACTCAAAAACTTGAGGAGATTAAACCTTGGTGGTAACAATATCTCGGATATATCCCCTCTTGCTGAACTCAAGGAGATCTGGCGGCTGGATCTTAACGATAACAACATCTCGGATGTATCCCCTCTTGCCGACCCCACACAGATCCGTTGGTTGGATCTTTCCAACAACAACATTTGGGACGTAGCTCCTCTCGTTAAGCTCGCTTCAGTGATGCCATTCAGGAATTCATTGCAGCTTCGTCTTGGTCGGAATAATATCTCGGATATATCCCCCTTTCTGGCGTTAGATCCCCCGGAAACGACGCGGCTATGGTTATCTCTGTGGGGCAATCCGTTGAACGATCCCTCCAGAAATAGACACATCCCAGCATTGCAGGCAAAAGGGATTCAATTTACATTTTCACCTTCTATCCAAGCTCATGCCCGAAGCGAGATCACGGGACCCTGGCTATGGATGATCGCACCTACGATACAGTTCGAGGGTGGTGCGCGCTCCATAGATGTGGATTCGCTCGCCGCTGCCAGCAACGGAACTGTCACGGAAGCAGATGTCGCAACCCACGGAGCAAACGCAGGTGATAGGCTCGGAAATTTCGTCTGGACCCCCGGACGTATTTCTGCTCTCCAAAACAATAATATCAATGATTGTCTCAACAGGATCGGGATGATAGAGAGCGATGTCAACGACCATTCGGCTTACGCCTTGTTTTCGTGGGTCCTTGAGACTGATCGGACAGGCGTGGGGATGTATGTCGGCTGTGATGATGCCATCAAAATCTGGCTCAACGGCGAAGTGGTTTACAGAACTGCCGTGAACAGGCACCTATATAATTTTGGTAGGGGCTTTCGTGTGAATCTAAAGCGCGGAGAGAATCTGCTACTTGTGAAAGTGAGTCAACGGGAAGCGGATTGGAGTATGTTCGTCGGTATTGATGGGTTTGAAGATATACAGGCACCCGATGTCGCTGCGGATGTCAACGGCGACGGCATTGTAAACGTCCAGGATTTGGTGCTGGTCTCTTCACGGTTAGGGCAAACCGGGCAAACGGAGGCAGATGTCAACGGCGACGGTGCGGTGAACATTCAGGATCTGGTTTTGGTAGCGGGTGCATTGGGTGACGCGGCAGCTGCGCCTTCAGCATTCCGTGCGACTGCTACGGCGTTACCGTCGCGCGCCACAGTTGAGCAGTGGCTGACAGATGCATACCGGCTGCCGCGCCTTGATGCGCGTTTGGAGCGTGGAATTGCGTGGCTGGAACGGCTCTTGGCGGCGTTAGTGCCAGAGGAAACGGCACTGCTGGCGAATTATCCGAACCCGTTTAACCCAGAGACGTGGATACCCTACGAATTAGCGGAACCTGCGGAGGTGGCACTGCGTATCTATGCTGTGGATGGTGCCTTGGTGCGGCGTTTGGTCTTGGGACATAGAGCAGCAGGGATTTATCGTAGCAAGAGTCGTGCGGCGTATTGGGATGGCAGGAACATACAAGGCGAAAAAGTCGCGAGCGGTGTCTATTTCTATACGTTCTCAGCAGGCGATTTTGAAGCCACGCGGAAGATGCTAATAAGGAAATAGTATCATAAGACCTTATGATAGCTGGAAGGCTTATGTTCATTGACTTTCCAGCGGTCATTTCTCAGTAGGTTGCGTTAGGTTCGCTGGCATCTTCTTTGAGAAATGATGCGTTTAGCGATAAACATGTCTAAAAGTATAGCAAAACCGGTAGCGGATGTCAAGTGTCTTTTCAAGGATCATTTTAGCGTTTTCCTTGACGAACAGGACGAAACATGTTATACTTTCATTAGAACGACCTTGAATAGAAGCAGAACCCTTTATGTTAGACCTCAAAACGCTTCTCGCGGATTTAGATACGCGCATCCACCAGTTTCATGATCGCAGTGCGAAGTGGTTATTAGAGAACACCGATAACCTTAAAGGACTGCTTGAAATCATCGCCAGCGACTTCGTTGAACATCTCGATTTCAGTCGCGTCGAGATCCAGAACACGACGTTTATCCCTGACGATCTCCGGCAACAAGCATCTGATCTGGTGTATCTGTTGCCGTTCCGTGACCAAGATAAGACGAAAACCGCTAAAACCGTGCTGATTTACATTCTTGTAGAGCATCAATCCACGGTAGACCCATTGATGGGTTTGCGGTTGCTGTCGTATATGTGTCATATATGGAACACACAGCGCCGTGCGTATATGCAGGGCGAAGTGCCGCTGAGCGACTGGCGTTTTCAACCCATTATCCCTGTCATCTTTTATACAGGCGAACAGCGATGGGTGCGTCCGCCTTCGCTGGAGACGGTGATAGATTTACCGGAGGCACTGCGTCATTTTCTCCCAAGATTTGATGTGCTTGTGCTGGATGTCAAGCGCGAACCGGATGAGAAACTGTTAAGGTCTGACCATCCGTTTGGTTGGTTGCTGACGGTACTGAAAGCGGAGCATTATGATCCAGAAGATTTCGTTCCGGTATTGGAGCGTCTTAGGGATCATCTGCACGGTCTTCCGGATGCGGAGGGTGCTGTGTGGCAACAGGTCATCTACTATTTGTATCTATTCATTTTCCACCGCCGTTCTGCTGAGGAACAACCGGTGTTAGCAGACATAGTTGCCGAGACGCATCCGTATTTAGGTCTTTCAGCTGAGGAGGCAAAACTCATGCAAAGCATGGCAGAACATTACTTGGAACGAGGCATCGCACAAGGCAAGCAAGAAGGCAGGCAAGAAGGCAGGCAAGAAGGCGAAAAGAGAGGCACCATAGAAAGCATCCTCGCATTGCTCAATATGCGATTCGAGACAGATGCTGTCGCCGCATTACGACCCGCTCTTGAAGCTATAGACGATTTGCAAGTCTTACGGGAAGTACTCCTTGAGGTGCCAGAATCTGAGAACCTTGAAACCTTCAGGCGAACACTCAGCAGTTAATGGCAAATATTTGTCAATCTTCTGAAACTATTAGACCTCCATGAGGA
Source organism: Candidatus Poribacteria bacterium (assembly GCA_009835515.1). Taxonomy (GTDB): domain Bacteria; phylum Poribacteria; class WGA-4E; order WGA-4E; family WGA-3G; genus WGA-3G. Next base: position 5,318 of record VXXH01000035.1, on the reverse strand, counting down.
GGTTATGGGTGATGACAATCAGTCATCGTACCTGTCTCAGAGGCGGTAGGTTATCCCAATCGCACTCTAAGCAGAAATCGGCTTCTCTACCAAGTCGGCGTACGCTGCCGCCACACTCAGGGCACTTATTAATGCGAGGCGAGCTTGTATCCTCAGTACTCGGTGGAAACATGAGCAATTGTTCTATGGGTAAAGGTTGTTCTCTTTCGCTAGCAAGTTGGAGCTGCAGGCTCTCAATTATATCGCGGGTATCAAGTTTAAATGGCGGTGGTGAATTCCGGGCGAGGTTAATAAAATCGCTACGGTAGACCCGAATGGTGTTTTCTTCTCGCACCTGTCGAATAAAAAGCGTATATTTATCAGGTGCTACCAAATACGCTGCAGTATCCAAAATGTATCTGCGCGGTTTGATTGTTATTTCGTATCCACCATAGTGGAAAGTAGAGGCATTTGTCCCGGGTTGCATCTGGCAGATTTCAAAGAGTTCATGAGAACGCGAGGCAGAAAGAATCAAGGCATATTGTCGACAAGGATATTGCGCGAGACGTTCAAATGGCAGAAAATCTTCCAGTTCCGCGCTATTTCGGAGAAACGCGATAAAAGTTGTGTAAGCGTTTTCGGTGGCTTCGTCCAAGATCAACTGACTTAATCGCCGAGATTCTGGTGTACGCGGTGTATCGGCCCGGTTAATCTCCCGGGCGTAAAGTTCAACTTGCACATTAACGTCAAGCGGCTGATTTTCAGCATTGATACGCTGTAAACGCTCTACTGGTTGGTCTGCGATTTTCAAAATAAAAGGTAACATAGCAACCCATTTAAACTCCTTAAACGACGGATGTAACAAGTGTAGCATAGATGCTGATCTTTGTCCAGTCCAATTATGTCAATCAGAAATTTTAGTTGCATTTTTTGCGATCTGCTTTAATTCAATCATTCAGAAAGGAAATAGGTTATGTCAGGGCATTCTAAATGGTCAACAATCAAACATAAAAAAGCTGCGAACGACTCCAGACGCGGCAAACTCTTCTCAAAGTTGGTTAAAGAAATTACAGCGGCTGCGCGTGTCGGTGGTGGTGATATAGACACGAATCCACGACTTAGAACCGCCATTGCGGCGGCAAAATCGAGCAATGTTCCCAACGATAACATAGGAAAAGCGATTTTGCGTGGCACGGGTGAAATTGAGGGTGAACCCTACGAAGAAATCCTCTACGAAGGTTACGGGCCCGGCGGGGTCGCCGTGATGATAGAAGTCTTGACCGACAACCGCAATCGGGCTGTCGCAGCGATCCGACACGCCTTTAGCAAACACGAAGGAAGAATCGGGGAACGCGGGTGCGTCGCCTGGGGATTCAATAAATGTGGATTGATCGTCGTCACACCTGATAGTATTGAAGAAGAAGAATTGTTTATGACTGCGGTTGAAGCCGGTGCTGAAGATGTAACCGCTTCCGCAACAGGTATGGAAATCGTTACGCCGTTTGAGATGTTCGATGGTGTTTTAACGGCGATTCAAGAAACATCTGCCGATGTTCAACTCGCTGAAATTAGCATGATTCCACAAAACACGGTGAAGCTCGAAGGGAAAGAAGCGGAACGGATGTTACGCCTCATGGATGCCCTCGATGAACTCGACGATGTTCAAAAGGTGTATGCCAATTTCGATATCCCCGACAACCTCTTAGAAGCCGCAGCTTAATTGCGCACAGAGTACAAAAATTGATAATTCTTGGCATTGATCCCGGCATTGCGAATACTGGGTACGGCGTGGTTGAATCTCATGCCAACCGTCACATCCCGCGGGACTTCGGAAATATCAGAACCAGTCCGAAAACAGCATCGGAAGTGCGACTGAAACAAATTTATGATGCCGTAACCCGTTTGGTACTGGAACACGCTATTGAGAATGTCGTACTTGAGGATATCTTCTTTAGTAAAAATGTAAGCAGTGCGTTCGCCGTTGGCGAAGTCAAGGGTATCGTGAAACTTGCAGCGGCAAATGCGGATTGTCCAGTTACGCTATATACACCTACTCAGGTCAAACAAGCAGTCGTCGGTTACGGGAAAGCCACAAAATCCCAGATGCAAAAGATGGTGCAAGTACAACTTAAACTCAAAGAACCGCCTCGTCCGGATCACGCGGCAGATGCACTCGCGCTCGCACTTTGCCATGCCCGTTCTTATAAAGTCCTTGAACTCCGTAAAAAACTGACACAGTAGCAATCGCGTATCTCTGTCCAAAGGAATGTCAGAATGATCGCTTATATCAAAGGCATTATTGTCCATAAAGAGACAAAGCAAGTTATCGTAGATGTCAACGGTATCGGGTATCTCGTTGATGTACCCCCGAGAGTTGTAACGGGTTTACCGCCTATAGGTGATACCGTTACCCTTTATACCTATTATTACCAAAACCGTGAAAATAAGATTACCCTCTACGGATTCCTTTCAAGAGACGCCCTAAAAATTTTTGAATTGGCACTGACTGTGTCGGGTGTAGGCCCGGCACTCGCGCAAAACATCGTTGCGCGGTTGTCCCCTTTACAATTCCAACGCGCCGTCAACCGCGGGGACGCTACCACACTGATGCGGGTGCCACGTTTAAGCAAAGATCTCGCGCAAGTTATCATTACCAAGCTGAAAAAGAATATCGGTAAAATGAAATTTGAAGGTGCCGCTGACCCTTCAAAATCCATGGCTCCAAACGCAGAGGTGATCGAAATGCTTGTCAATCTTGGTGCATCAGAACTTGAAGCAGAACAAGCCGTCGAAAAAGCACAAAAAGTCCTCGGCGACTCCGCACAACGCGAGAACTTAATCAAACAGGCACTGCGTTACATCCGAAATTAGTTTTTATTTTCAGAGTTGTCAGTTATCGGTTCGGTTTTCTCTCACTGCGAGGCATGAAAAACCTTTCAGTTATCAGTCTGAACCTAATTGGGGGCCCAACGGTTACCAAGAAATGTCTGCAGACAGGAAACCTCTTAACTGAAAACTGAAAACCATTCAAGGATAAAACAAAATGGATAACCACGATAAGCCAGATTCCCTTCGGATACAAGATTTGGCGACTGAAGATGATGACTTTGGATATAGTCTTCGCCCGAAAACGCTGAAGGAATTTATTGGGCAAGATAAAGCGAAAAGACAGCTCTACATCCATATTGAAGCTGCGAAAGAGCGTGGAGATGCGCTTGAACATGTGCTACTTGTGAGTCCACCAGGATTAGGAAAGACGACGCTTGCGAGGATCATCGCCAATGAAATTCAGAGTAATTTTAAACAGGCGATCGGGCCTGTTATGGAAAAATTAGACTTAGCCTCAACACTAACGAATCTCGACCAGGGTGATATTCTCTTTATTGACGAAATCCACCGGGTGAAAGGGTATGTACAAGAATCACTCTATCCGGCGATGGAAGATTATCAACTCGATTTAACTATCGGTCAAGGTCCCGGGTCCGATATTATGCAAGTACCGCTTGACCCCTTCACGCTGGTTGGTGCTACAACGCGTGAAGGCTTACTTGCCGGTCCTTTTCGGGATCGGTTCGGCATCCGTATCCACCTGGATTATTACGAAGCAGAAGACATCCAACAAGCAATCCGTATCAACAGTGCTAAACTCAAGATTAATATCGACGAAGACGCAGAATATGCATTAGCGCGCCGCTCACGCGGCACGATGCGCATTGCGAATAAATTACTCGCCAACGTCAGAGATTATGCTCAAGTCGAAAGCGATGGCATACTTACGCTTGCGGTTGCAGAGGAGGCACTCGAATTTTTTGGCATTGATGAACGCGGCTTAAACGCACAGGATTACGCCTACTTTCAGACGCTTATTGAGAACTTCAGTGGACGTGCTGGGCTTAAGGCACTCGCTGTCGCCCTCAGTGAGGATGAACGCACTATTTCAGAGGTTTACGAACCTTACTATATTAAAGAGGGATTTTTGACGCCGACACCGGGTGGGCGCGTCGCAACTGATGCGGCTTATGCGTACTTTAACTATCCTGTAAGCTCACAAGCATCGTTGTTTAATGCGTTGTAAATTCTGGCGAGGTCTCCACTTCACCGAAAATTATGAAACTCACAGATTTCGATTACCACCTCCCGCCTGATCGGATCGCGCAAAGCCCTCTTCAACAGCGCGATGCGTCCCGACTTCTGGTAGTTGACCGTGACACCTGTGCTTTTCATCATACCCACTTTTCGCAGATCGGGGACTACTTACCGAGCAATACCTTGTTAGTTCTGAATGACACGAAGGTAATTCCGGCACGGTTAATCGGTAATAAAATTGGAACTGGCGGCAAGATCGAGCTGCTCCTCATCCGAGAAAAAGAACCCGATACTTGGGAAGTGCTCGCGAAGCCGCGGCGGAGTCTCCGAACCGGTACACAAGTGACGTTCGGTAACGATAAACTGATAGCAGAGGTGCTCGCGAAACCAGATGATGGACACTGTATCGTTCGCTTTGATTATGATCACGATGACACTTTTTCAGTTATCCTCGCTGAGGTTGGCAGGATGCCTTTACCGCCCTATATTCGCCGTCCACCCAACGCTGAAGATAAGGTGCGTTATCAGTCAGTCTACGCGGCGAGTGAAGGTGCGATTGCTGCCCCGACAGCCGGGTTGCACTTTACACAAGAATTGCTGGAAACTTTAAAAAATAAGGGGATAGAGATAGCAACGCTAACATTGCACGTCGGTCCCGGGACGTTCCAACCTGTGAAAGTTGAAAATATTCAAACGCATAAGATGCACGCCGAATATATCCATCTCGGCGACACAGAAGCGAGGCGGATTCGCACAGCACGGGAAGCAGGCACTAAAATTATTGCCATCGGGACTACTGTGGTGCGTTCGCTTGAAACCGCTGGTGCGACGGGAATTGTCTGCCCTTATAGCGGGTATAGTGAACTTTTTATCTATCCCGGACACCAATTTAATGTGGTAGATGCATTGGTTACTAACTTCCATCTACCTAAATCAACCTTACTGATGCTTGTGAGTGCTTTCGCTGGACGAGAATTGATTCAGAAAGCGTATCAAGAGGCACTCCAACATAATTACCGTTTTTACAGTTATGGCGATGCCATGCTGATTCTTTGATCTTTTAACAGCAAACTACGTCAAAAGAGAAGGAGATATTCCATGGGAATGGAAGCAATCGCAAGTCCACTATTTTTATTTGTGGCAATGGGTGCAATTTTTTATTTTTTGCTATTCCGACCTGAACAAGCTAAACGCAAAAAACACCAGAATATGCTGGAGAACCTGTCTAAAGGCGACGAAATCGTAACCACCGG
>VXXH01000768.1 GCA_009835515.1 Candidatus Poribacteria bacterium | reverse complement strand
GTATAAAACCTATCCGTATCATTGAAAGTAAGGCATGAGAATTACCAAAATTGAGATTAAAAATTTTAGAGCTTTTTACGGGGCATATCAGATTGACCTGCACAGGGCGGGAAAAAATTTGCTTGTTTACGGCGAAAATGGCAGTGGAAAAACTTCACTATATCAGGCGTTGAAGAGATTCCTTGAATCCAGCGAGGGAGGTCACCAATTTAAACCCTACCAAAACATCTTTAACTCGGATGACGGATATATCAAATTGCACCTCCGAACTGATGCCCAGTCGAAACAGGACACTTATGAATGGTCTGAAACCGTTAAGGACGAGACAAACAATCAACTTCTTATTCAGGCATCAAGAGCAAAAGGGTTCCTGGATTATAAGGATCTGCTGGAAACGCACTATCTGCATCGTGAAGATGAGGTCGTGAATGTGTTCGGTCTGCTGGTTAATAATCTCTTAGCAAACACTATTAGTGACCAAACGGATCGGAATCTTGCCGAAGATTGGGCGAGTGTTCAGCCTCCGTTTCCAGATCAAAGCGCGATAGATCAAATTGCGGACCTTGAGGTGCGGATAGCAAATTTCAACGATGAATTAGCCAGTAGGTTAACGGAACTACAAGCGAAAGTCTCCGAAATTCTCCGCAAATTTGGATATAATGTTACGCTTGACTTGGATTTTCAAGGGATAACATACAACCAGAACAAAGAGGAGCTTGATAATCAGGAGATTCTCTTAACGGTTGAGTTTTTTGACAAAGACATCCCCGAACATCATCGGTTCCTGAACGAAGCAAAGTTGTCAGCGATTGCGATTGCTATCTATTTTTCGTCGATCCTGCTTCAGCCTACCAGTGCATTGAAAATCCTTGCCTTAGATGATGTACTCATCGGTTTGGACATGTCAAACCGCCTCCCCGTCCTTGACATTCTGGACGAGTATTTCTCAGATTACCAAATCTTTTTGACGACTTACGATAAGGCGTGGTACGAGATTGTTAAACAACGGACATCCCACGGTGGAAAGTGGAAAGCCGTTGAATTCTATTTTCGACAGACTGATGAATATGAAATCCCGGTCTATGTGGAAAATAAGGCGTATCTTGATAAGGCGAGGGAATATCTTGATGAGAATGACTACAAAGCCTGTGCAATCTACCTGCGTACCGCTTTTGAGGTGATGATTGAAGATTTTTGTGACGCGAAACGTTTGTCGGTTAGATACCGTCGAAGCCGAGATAAATTGGATAGTCAGGATTTCTGGGATCCAATAAAAGTTGAAAATCAAAAGGCTAGCTTTTTAGATGCATCGCTCATCAGAGATATTGAACTGTATCGAAGCCGTATCCTAAATCCGCTCAGCCACACTACCATCACGAACATACCCAAGAAAGAGATTGAGGATGCGATTGAAGCTGTAGCACGTCTTGAAACTGCACTGCAATAGAACAAACGCTGCAACTTGCAATTAACAGTTCAATACAGTATAATTAAATCCCATAAGGAGGGTTTTATTTATGGATGTTAAAGACGCGATTCTTTCACGACGCACCATTTTCAAGTTCAAACCGGAACCAGTCCCGAACGATGTTATCGAACAGGTTTTCAGTTTCGGGATATGGGCACCGAATCATCATGTCACCGAACCGTGGCGTTTCACTGTGATTGGCAAGGAAACAAAGTTAATCCTTGCAGACCGCTACCGCGAAATTAAGATAGAGGATACACCCGACCACGTTGATGCCGAAAATCTCGCCAAAATTGGTGAACTGGCTTACGAGAAGTTCATGTCTAAGCCGACGATTATTGCAGTGTCATGCATACAAGACGGCGATGAACAACGCCAACGCGAAGACTATGCCGCCGCCTGCTGTGCAATGCAGAACGTCCAACTCGCCGCGTGGGATGCCGGCGTTGGGATGCAGTGGAGCACCGGTAGAATCACGATGGAAGAACAGACGTATCAGTTGTTAGGCATTGATTCGTCACAGGAGTACATCATCGGCTTCTTCTACACGGGTTACCCCGCCGACATCGGGCAACCGAAACGGCAACCAGCAGGTGAGTTTATTCGTTGGGTGGCTTAATAGTTGTCAGTACGTTCGCTACGCTCACTTTCAGTTATCAGTTTTCAGACAAGAACTGTTTGTAGCAGGCGAAAATTTACTGACCATACGCACTGCTGATGGTTGACGGTCTCCGACTGCTGATGACTGATTACCATTACACAGATAATTTGTACGCCACTTTGGCGTTTTGCCAGAAGAACTTCGCCTTAACAGCATCGCCTTTCGCGCTGAAATAGTCGTCCACAATCTGTTGCACGACTTTATACGGTGCGAAACGTTCCGATACGGGCCAGTTGCTTCCATAGATGAGCCGATCCTCGCCAAACGCGTCCCACAGGACATCAATCGTTGGCGTGTAATAGGCAACGTCCGTCGGTGCAGGGGTTTGTCCGGTGTGCTCTGCTAACCCTGATACTTTGCAGTAGATGTTCGGATAGCGCGCGACTTCATTGATTGCGGAGACCCAGCCCGCATCGGGTGGCTCTTCTGATATACGTACCCCTGCAATATGGTTGATGACGATTCGCATCTCCGGTGTATGTTCGATCAATGCTGGCAGCGTTGATAGCATTTCGGGATTAATTAACAGGTCCAAAGCGAGTTCTTTCGCTGCCAATGTCTCAATATTTGACATGAAGGTGGTATCACCGATTGATCTTAGGTGACCACCACCGAGGCGTATCCCGCGGAAGAGCGGATTTGCGGAGAATCGGTTCAAGTTACCTTCAAAATCCGTGTCGTCGGGTTCCAAGTGTCCAACAAATCCTACAATAAAAGGCTCGTCTGCGGCGAGGTCAAGAATCCACTGGTTATCCTCAAGCCACTTGCTCGCCTCAACGACGACGGTACCCGTCGCGCCCTCAGGGACAGCGAGGGCTTTGAAATCTTCCGGCATCACCCGTCGGTAAAGGACTTCGTCATTAGGGTTGGGCCACGGCACACCTTCAGGTCGCGTTGGATCGTAGAAATGTGTATGTGTATCAATAATCATTTTTTAACTATCACCTCTTGCTATGATCAGCATGTTGTGCTGACCATCGGTTTCTGATTAAGTTAGGACGTTCCCGTGAATAAATACGTTCTTCTTCCCTTTAATATCAGGCATTTTACCGTAATATTAATTGTGCTTTTAGCAGTCGGGCTGTTTGGATGTACGTCTTCGGATCCAGAGCAGCAAAAGAAACGTGAGCTGCAACGTGATGCCTTAAAACTGAGAATGGGGCAAGCACTCAACCCGACGGATGCGGAAGGGCACCTTGAACTCGGTAAAATCTATCGTGAATTAGGTGAGTCCGAGAAAGCGATAGAATCCTTCCAAAACGCCATCGCGCTTGATGACAAACATGAACATGCCTATAACAATCTCGGTCTGGTTTACACAGATCTTCGTTTGTATATACTTGCAATTGAGATGTTCCAAGCTGCACTGGAGTTGTCCCCCGACAATCCAGCGTTCTATAACAATCTCGGCTACGCTTACAATATGACAGATCGGTTTGAGGAAGCAATCACCGCCTATAGCAGCGCAATTGCGTCGGATCCGACTTTTGTTGATGCCTATTACAACCTCGCCGATGCCTACCTCAATCGCGAGATGTATCAGGACGCTATTAAGTATTATGAGTCGGCACTCGAAATCGAAGCGGGCGACGCGGATGTCTATTTTAATATCGGACTTGCTTACGAGGAAAATGGACAGTTCCTCCGCGCGATCCAATCTTACGAAAAAGGGATATCGCTTGATGACAGCGATGTAGAGGCTTACTATCGCCTTGCACATGCTTATAAAAAAAATGGCGATTCGCTCATGATGCGTCGCTATCTGGAGACGTTTTTGGATCGGGCAAAAGGGCTTTCGCATCTTGAAGAAGAGATCCGCGATGCGGAGCAGCTGTTTAATAGATAGCGTTCTTTCTCAAGATCAGCAAGAATTCTGATTTCATCCCGTCCGGGTTCTTATTCTTCCGCGCACCGAATAACTTTCGCGTTTTAATCCTATCCTCATAGACTTTCTCAAACGTCCATCCGCGTTCCGTGAAATACTCCACCAGTATTCGCCATATTTCGACACTTATACCGTCAATCCGTGGGTTGCCGACAAAAATACAGGCGGCAGCGTTCAGTTTCAATTGACACATCGAATTCTCAAGCGCGTTGACAGTATGGCAGAAATAGGAATCCAACCGTTTTCGGAGATCATCCCGGGTGAGCATCTCTCGGACTTTATCTAACGTTTCCGTCTGGATCATCCGATCTGCCTTCCGATACGGGATTTCAAGCCGCGATAACGCTTGCACCTCTCCCTCGGTGTGTCCTAACCAAAACAGTTCCATCTTCGTGGATCGGATATATTCCTGTGCCTGCAGATAAGGCGGTGACGTTATGAGGGCATCACATACTCGCGGCACAGCGACATTCGAGGAATCAACCCCGCCATGAAATTCAACTTGTCCAGAATCTTCAAGATGGTGCTGCTGTGTATATACCACGAAGTCGTTGAGGTTTCTTAACGTTTTCAAGGAGAGACTCTGAAGCATCTCATCTAATTGTTCTCTCCAATTTTCCTTAAGCAGCTCCTCTATAGCCTGCAGCTTGCGCTTGGATCTGGCGAGTTTAGGTGTCCTATCTTCTGTATAGGAAAAGCGTTTGCTCACCTTCAACAATGCAGATTTAATAATAGGGGCATAGATTCCGTCATCTGTATTGTTGATGAAACCCCAATAGTGTGATAAAACCTCTAAGATTTCAGGTGGGTACCAATAGGCAACATTCGACCAAGCTGGCATAAACTGGTGCTTACTCTCTCGCATACCTTCCAAAAGTTTATGCAAATCCACTTCGTGCAGTCTCTCTTTACTGCGGTAAACCTTCAGCGGCATAATGTGATTCAGGAGCAGGTTGAGATCGAAGAGAATAGCGTTGCGTTTGCACAAATACGCCTCAACACCGACTGTTCCTGAACCTGCGAACGGATCGACAATCCAATCCCGTTCCTTTGTGTAGGTGTTAATCGCATAACGGACAATTTGCGGAATGAATTTCGCAGGATAGGCATAAATAGCGTGTGTCAGGTAACCGGTATCATTGATTTCGGGGACTAACTCTCGGAATGACACTAATTCCACACCATCAGATGCTGCATCGTCTGGTAGAACTTCAGACGCAGTGTCTATCGGAAAAAGTGTGAATTGTGCTTCCAAATTGCGGTTTCTCATCAGCATTTATGCGTTTTACAGAACAGGTACAGACGCATCAAGAGGGCTATTGCGGCTCTTCTTCCACTTCTTTCGCGCCTTCAATTTCTTCCTCTGTTAGTTGGAAGTCAAACACATCTTCACCTGCTTCAACTTCTTCTGTTTCCGTATCCGGTGTAGTTGCCTCTTGGATTTGCTCAGTGGGTTGTGAGGTTTCTTGTACAGCAGCATCTGTCGTTTCAAGCTTCTTTGAGGCGCCACCGAGGATCGTCAAAACCACAATCGCTATAACGCTGACACTCGTGACTGTCAAGGCAATTGGGCGTTTCCAGAGGACAACGCGCTCGCTCCTGTCTAAAAACGGAAGGAATAACAGCAGCAACATGCCGACCGTCGGAATCACAAACGTCCCGATGATTTCAAAGGGACCTTGGAAGTATTTTAGGAGCTGGAACAGAAACAGGAAATACCACTCAGGACGCGGATCATAATCCGCGTTCGTCGGGTCAGCGACATCTTCAAGCGGAACAGGAACAAAGATCGCAACGGCAGCGAGTATTACAAAGAGGATCAGCATACCAACAACATCTTCAAATACCTGATGCGGATAAAACGGTTTTCCGGTTTTCATCTCCTCTGGCGTATTTTTTGGTGTACCTGAAGAACCGTAATATCTGACGAAGAAGAGATGCACACCGACCAACCCGAACGCTAACCATGGCAGCCAAATTGTGTGGAGCGCGTAAAACCGCGACAGCGTCACCGCGCCTATTTCGGCACCGCCGCGCATCACTTTCGCCACAAAATCACCTAATCCGGGTGCAGTGCTGGCGATTTCCACACCCACAACTGTTGCCCAATACGCCTTTTCGTCCCACGGAAGCAGGTAGCCTGTGAATCCGAAACCGAGGACAATCAACAGAAGAAGTACGCCGAAGATCCAAGTCAGTTCTCGCGGGGCTTTGTATGAACTGTAGAGCACAACGCGGAGCAGATGCAGGACAACGATGATGACCATCGCGCTTGCACCCCAATGGTGCAAACCGCGTACGAACGCGCCGAACGGGACCTCTGTGCTGATATAGGTTACGGCGTTATGCGCGTGTTCGGGTGAAGGCGAATAGTAGAACGCGAGAAACGCGCCTGTCGCTGCTTGCAATAGGAGCAGAAACATTGCCAAACTGCCGAGTGAGAAAAGTAGGTTGATGTGTTTCGGCAGCGGTTTGCGCAGATGTGCGGAGAACTCCCCTAACGGGAGACGTTCGTTCAGAAATTGTTTTATAGTCATACCTCGATCCCTTGAACGTTTCAGGGTTGTCAACGCGTGAAAACCTCGTCAAACACCACCACATTTCAGGTAATTAGCGAAAAAAGACTCCAAGTTTGTCAGAAACCCGATTTTGACAGGGGCCCCACCCGTTACTGGGAAGGGACTGAAAAATCGGAGCGAAAATCCAATCGTGAAAAAGAAACTATGTCTCCTTTACGTATAGAATACCCGCTTCAACCTTGGTTTCGAGTTTCCGCAACGGTTCTGGTGGTGGACCGGCAATAACAGCACCCGTCTTATCGAATATCGCGCCGTGACAGGGACAGAGAAACGATTCTTTCTGTTCATCCCACCGGACGAGGCAACCGAGATGTGAACAGGTTCGCGAAAAGACACTCCACTCTCCGTTACCGGTATCGGTTACATAGACGGAACGTTTCTTTGTCGCTTTGACCCAGCCGTCTTTTGCCGTGAAGGTATAGTCCACCTTTTTAAAACGGCTGTTTTTGAGTCGGTCAGCGAGACCTAAATCGACCCATTTTGATTCGCCTTTTTTGAAAGCCGGTGAAATCGCGAAACCGATAAGCGGAATACCGGCAGCAAGGCCGAGTATTCCACCGATAAACGCAGTCGCAATTTCTAAAAACGAGCGTCTACCCCTCTTCTCCATCCATTCGCTCCTTTCCCATTTCAGTTATCAGCGGAAAGGTCATCAGTCCTTGAAAGCGTAATCTGTATAAAACACCTTACAATAACCAAATACTATCCGCTCCGATAACTGACAACTGAGAACTGAAAACTACAGATTACCGCTTCCGCGTTTGTCCCTCAAACGGTGTACGCAGATCGTAACGTCCCTCTTCCAAGACCGGCAGCGTGCCATCGTTAACCATGAGTTCGAGTGGCAATTCTTTCGTTTCCATCGGCATGTTGACGACATCCTTGATGCGCAAGGATTCGTAGATAGCCAACATGATTTCAAGCGTGTAACGCGCTTGCACGCCACTGCCGCGATGGTCAGAGATATCGCCCTCGATCCACTCAATCAGTTCCTGAAACTGGTTCTTAGGTTCTGGTGGCGGTGTAATGGTCTGCCAGCCCTGGGCATCTCCGTTTTGGAGGAGAAGTGTCCCGTCAGGTCCGTTGCGAATTTGCCCTTCTGTGCCAGCAATTTTGGGCATTGAGACCGGCGGTTCTGGCAAGTCGCCTTCATAGATACCGCGTGCCCCGCCTTCAAAGCAGACTAACCCCATACAGAGGTCTTCACAAATCGTACGGCGTTCCCACCGGTCAGTTGTACGGGATGTCTGCCCGATCACCCATAAAGTTTCAGGGTCGGACAAAGTGAATCGCCAACCGTCGATTGCGTGCGTGCCTGTGTTAAGCAGTCCCGCGTGTTTTTTCGCACTGTGGTGGAGCGTTGTCGGTTCACCAATCGCCCCTGCAGCGACCAGCCTACGTGCCTCTATATTTGCGGCGGAATATCTGCCTTGGTGACCGATGATAAGTTTGACATCGTTCTCTTGGCAAGCATCAAGCATAGCGTCGGCTTGTCCGAGTGAGGCAGCCATGGGTTTCTCACCGATAATCCCTTTTACGCCTGCCTTCGCTGCCGTGACAGTGGCTTCCGCCCGCGGTCCTTGCCATGTTGTGATACTGACTATATCCAAATCTTCTTTTCCCAACATTTCATCAACGTCGGTGTAGATAGCAGGAACATCGTACTCGTCTGAGACGCGTTGCGCTGCTTCTTCAAAGATGTCCATCGCTGCGACGACTTCTACTCTCGGATTGTTCCCCCATGCCCTGGAGTGAGACCTGCCCATCCCGCCACAACCGATGATTCCGACGCGATATATCTGATTTGCCATCTGTTCGTCTCCTTATCTTGGCGTAGTTTGCAAACCAACCGTTTGAAATTCTGTTGCACTATTTTATCACTCCTTCATTGTTTTTGTCAAATCGTTTTCCTTGACAAACCTATGGAAACGTTGCAAACTATACAGCAGATATAGACTTGTAGACTCCATCAAAAGAGAGGAATTATCAGATGGCAGATTATGAAGATAAAGGTTCCCAGATTCGGGTGACAAACCTTGAGGCTTTTCCAATGGGTGTGAAAGCCTACGTCAAGATTGAAACGAATATGGGTGTTACGGGGTGGGGTGAGATCAACAATATGGAGACAACCGTCACCTGCGAATTGGCACGATCCTTATCCGAAATGATTATCGGCGAAAACCCAACGCGGATTGAGCACCACTGGCAACGATTGTTTCGTGCGCATCGCAATATCCGAGGCGGCGGATTGATGGTGCATACCATCTCCGCTATTGATATGGCTTTGTGGGATATTGCCGGGAAACTTTGGGGCGTGCCAGTGTATCGTTTACTTGGTGGCCCCTGTCGTGATAAGATTTGGAAATATCCGAGTCCGAAAGCGATTAAAACGGGTCCCGGAGGTTCTAAGCCATTCGCAGGCACGCCTGATGAGATTGCTGACATGGTTAAACGCGTGCATGATGCGCGCGAAAAGGTCGGTTCCGATGGCGCGGTGATGTTTGATGCGCATAGTTGCTTACCACCGCCTATCGTCAAACAATTCGCGAGTTACCTGAAGCCTGATGACCTACTTTTCCTTGAGGAGGCATGGGTACCGGGCAATATTGAGGTGATGCGGAAAATCCGAGAATCCGTCCCTGTGCCGCTGGCGACTGGAGAACGCGACCGCACAATATGGGAGGTCCGCGAAATCCTTGAAGCGCAGGTGATTGATATTCTTCAACCGGATTGTGGACACGGCGGAGGCATCACACAGGTTAAGAAGGTCGCTGCACTCGCGGAGGCGCATCACGTACCGATCGCACCGCACTGCACGATGTCCTATCTCGGCCTGACCGCGAGTTTCCATTTATCGGCTGCCGTGCCGTTTTTCCTGATCCACGAAGGCTATGAGAATGTGCTTCCAGCGGGAGTTGCCCATAAAACATGGGAGATGGACGAAGAAGGCTACGTTTCGCTGCCTGAAGGACCGGGTTTAGGTGTTGTCGTGGATGAGGCAAAGGTTATAGAAGTTGGACAGGAAGCGGGCAGACGCTTCACCTGGCCCAACAGTCGATTGGCAGACGGCTCCATCGCCGATTATTAGAGACATAAAGCATTGTCCACTGTTTTTAACATTAGCAGCGCGCCTCGCGCTGCTAATGTTAGACCGAATCTTATTAGCGGTGCCGTAGTAAGGCAGCAACGGCATCGTTTTCACTTTTAAAACATTCAAGAATGGCAATTACTCGCGTTCTGACAATGACGTTTCTGATATGTTTGTTCATATTAATTGCTGCAATTTTCCCACCACGCGGGAGAATCCCAGCATAGATTTCCATGAGCGTACCGAGCCCAGCACCATCTATCTGAGTTACTTCTCTAAAGTCAAACACGAGTCTTGGAGACGAGGCATGTCCGGTGAGTGTTTTCTCCACAGTTTCCAAAACCTTTTTGATACTTGGGGAAATCACCCTACCCTCCAACCTAAAAATAAGGACTTCTTCTTTTTCTGATACGGTGATTTTCACAGTATATACCCCCAATGCTGCTGATCATTTGCGTCATGAGTGGGCTTCTCTAATCATCGCTAAAGTGACTCAAGGAAGGCGATAACTGCCTGTTGCTGTGCCTCAGAGAGATTGAAGAACGCTTCCTTTGCGTTCTGGGCCTCGCCGCCGTGTGCGCGGATGGCACCTTCAAGCGTCGTTGTGCGACCATCGTGAAGGAAAAAGGGTGTACCGCCCAAAAATTCTGCGACCAATCGCGTTCCCCAGAGCGGTGGGGTTCGCCACTCTGTCCCGGTAGCATCACCATCAGGACGGTTATCCGCTAATTCCTCACCCATATCATGCAAAAGGAAATCAGAGTAAGCGTGGATATCTACCTTGTTCAAAGCCTCAATCGGAGAGGGTCCGGTCTGCATCGTCGGGACGTGGCAAGAAGCACACCCAATTCTGTTAAAAATCGCATCTCCGCTTTTGACTTCTTTTGTGATCTCACCACGGGGTGGCGGCGCAAGCAACCGCATGAAGACTACAATATCCATAACCGTTGAACTTCCAACCTCTGGGTCAAGAACAGTGTCACCTGTATCGGAAGGCTCCTCTTGTAGAAAACTGTTGGTAACACCCATGTCTTGTTGGAATGCTGTCGCAGTCTGCTGAACTAATGACGAGACGGATGCCTTGCGTCCGAACCTCCCAAGTTGTTCTGCCGGTCCACCACCAATCTCCGCAATCGGCACAAAATCGGGGGCAGCTACCCAGTGCGGTCTGCCAGAAATACCATCGCCATCGGCATCGGCTTCATCGGCGTAGGATAAGATAGTCTCAACGGGTATATTTTCGATAAGTCCCATTCCGAAAACCGGTGGCGGCAGGCGTGTCGATTTATCCACACCCATCGGAAGTGTCTCGTAAGGCACACCAGGGATGGCTTTGTCTTGAAACTGGGGACCCCCCATATCAGGTATGAGATTATGTCCCATGCTAAATCGGATGAGCGATAGGTCTGGCATACCGCGACCATTTCCGGGGTGGCAACTGACACATCCCGCCTGATTAAAAATAGGTCCTAAGCCTTCTTCTACTGTGAAGACTTTCATAAATGCCGCCTCACCGCGTGCGAATGTGGCACTCAGATCATAAGGTAGCATTTCAAAAGGGGTCTGAAAATCACCAAGCGGGGGTTCGACATTATCGTCCTGGGGTATTATTAGCTGCGGAAATTTAAGCCTACCGTCACACCCATTTATGGATGCAAGCGCAATAAAAAC